>NZ_JBFRGA010000180.1:0-8960 GCF_052115105.1 Chryseobacterium sp. 2TAF14 | reverse complement strand
TGGTAAAGTACTTCTTCTAAATTGTATATGCGGAAAAGTGCCTGCAAAATTCCCCGTATGTTCCGTTGGAGGATACATGGTTAATACTTCATTCTGAGGAATCGTATAATTGTAACCCGCCACATAAAAGGTAACCGCCTGTTCGTGAGCGTTACTGAGGTTATTTTGTAGATTTCCCTTAATTTCGTATTTTCCTGATACGATTGTGGGTATATGTGACGGAGCAATTCCTGTTTCTGCGTTTGCCATTTTAAGCTATTTGGTATTTTCCTAAAGATTTTTTCTTGTATTTATAAACCTCAACAGAGTTTTCTAAGTCGGTATAATCTATTTCATCTTCATCCAGAATGTCAAAAATAGTCATCATGCTGCTGTTGAGTTTTACTGCACTGTCTTTGTGCTCTGTTTTGCTGCTCATAAAACTATCTTCATAATTTTTCACACAGGTATCATATAAAGAAACCATTACAGGATCAATCTTAGATTCTATTTTAGAAAATTCTAAACGAATCCCTTTACAGACATCTTTTAATAATTTAGGACTTGATAATACCTCATCATTATTTGCAAATGTATTGGTATTATTCCATATCGAGGTAGGAACTGATTTTAAAATAGGAGAACCCTGAAATGTACTGAAATCATTCGTTGCTCCTTTAACAGATAAACCGAGTTTATTCTCTAACTGAGCAGAATCTGTATATACCGGATAAATTTTTTCGGCGCTTATTTTTTCATTAACTAATTGATTCCCTTCTATTTCAGTTATCGGAATTTCTGAATAAATTTCTAAAGCAAACGTTTTGGGATTCACTACTACAGATTCGGTTCCGTTTGTATTCTTTACTTTTTTTATGATTCCTGATGTTATATTACAGGTAAGTATTTTAGCGGGATCCGGTAAAAAAGCAGATATAAACTCTTCTTTACTTAATGATTTATTGACAAGCTTTTGATGATCGCCGAATTTCACTTCCAATTCGTAACCAACAACCTTAAACGTTGCAATACCTCTGAAATCCGGTCCTTCTAACTGTAATTTGGCCGTTAAATTAAAAGACTGATTGATGCTGAACAACCATACATCTACGACAATTTTAGCATAAATCTGCACATATACCTCTGCTTTATAATAAAACGGCTTCCATGAAATAATAAAATCTGCGCTGAAGAGAACCCCGATTTCAGCATACACCACACCTCCATCCAGCACAAGACGCAAACCGCCCGCTAAACCAGCCATTATACAGCTCGGCGTTAAAGCAAAATAAGCTTTTCCATAAAACTGAACCGGACCTAAATTAAAACTGTAACCTAAACGGGGTGTATTATTCGGATAATGTACAGGAACTTTAAAATCAGGATGATAACCTCCTAAAGTAAACACAAAATCTCCCGCCAAATCTCCTTTCAGCCACATTCCTAAGGCAAAACCACCTGTCAGTTTTAACTGCGGCAATAATACATACGTGTTATCTGTCAACTGACCCTGAGCTAAAAAAGTACCTTCTTCTAAATCTGCACGCATAGAAAATGCAAATTCAAAATTATAAACTCCTTCCAGCTTCATGGTAGATAAGCCTAAAAGATTTAAAGATGTTTTATTCCCAAAAGCAATTGCCAGAATTCCTGTGGTGAAAATCATTTTATAGGAATCAAATTTAATTCCTGCCACGATTACATAATTATTCTCGGTTGCAGGCAGATAACGATTTAGATCCTGAAAAACTTTTTTAATATTATCCCCCTGCTTCAAGCCTCCCTGATGAACAATTTTAATGAGAGGAAAATCCGGAATTTCAGTGATATTGGGCATCACAAAATCTCTGTTTAAGCCAAATCCTAACGCAAACCCGTGAATGTAAAAAGCAGGATCCAAAGGAATCGGAATACCCAGATATCCGAAAGCAAATAATGAAGAATAGGTTGGTGTTTTGATATAAGATCCGATTGCAATGATCTCAATTTTACCAAACCTGAAAGTTAATAAACCATTGTATTCTTCTGTTCCGTTATTTGTTTCTCTCAAAAATGCTCCGGCTATTGAAAGTGCAGGTGTATCATAGATAATTGCTAAACCTTTTAAGAAAAACTGAACTTCTTTCCATAATTTTTCAAGACTGAAATTCTGAAAAACGCTAAAAGGAACCTGAATTCCCAACCCGACAAGCTGTAAACCAAAAGGACCGACATTAAAATCTGCAGATACCGCAATATTAATTTTGTTGTTTTCGATGGATGGTTTTACCTCATTAATTTTTACTAATGAATGCTTTTTTTCTTCTTTCTGAATATTTCCGGAAGTACTTTTGTTTTCTTTTTTTGCTGAATCTGAATTAAGAACAGGTAAACCCGGAACTTTTATACCATACAAGTCAAAACCGGGGAAAGTAATTTTTTGCTCTCCGCTTCCGATTTTCAAAATCATACCCTCCTACCAAAGGCATTTTCTCAAAAGTGATCGCTTCGGAAATCGCTACCGAAAATAGTTTGAATTCTTTAGAAAAAACACCTTTCAGTTTAACTTTTGAATATCTGGCTCCCAATTGGAAAGCTGACAAACTTTCTTTTTCGTTTGAGATTTTATAAATCCCAAAATTGAGATCGTTAGGTAAAAATGGAGCAATACTGTCTTTTATCTCACCTTCATCTTTTAAAAGTTTAGAAATATTTTCTGAAACATGAGGCAAACTTCCGGTAAGCGACGTTACAGAAATATCATCATCTAATTGGGTAACATTTCCAATAATTTTGAGATCGACCTCTTTTATGGTGACGTCGAGCTCAAGTTGGATATTGGTTTTTAGTTCAGATGAGTTTTTCATGGTAATACAGCTTTTTATTAGATCATCACTTTCGTCTGATGTTTTATGATTTCAGTTGATTGCTATTGTAAGAGTTACAACTCTTATTTTATCTTCATGATATAGGCTAATTTTACATGTTGCGGATTGGGAACTTCTATCGGAGTTGGTGAATCATGTCCTATCGCAAAACTTGCAGATATATTTTCATCGGAGCACCAACCATTGTCTCTTTTAATATTCTGATTTCTGGAGGTTGCTCTGGTTCCTAAAAAATCAAAATTATTACCGTTTGTACCTGCTTCTGCTTTATAAAAACTCATTGTAACGGTACTCCATACTCGTGGAATATTTCTTTCATTTAAAGTGATGGTATTAGATTTATAAACCTGACCGTTTTTTTGATTAAGATCTTGTCTGCCCTGAATAAAACTGCTTCTCAGATCCGGCGTCCCGTTTTGACCGTCGCAAAAAGCCCATCCTTCCGGAACCTTATCTCCGTAGAATGCTACAATGGCTCCTACAGGAAGAGAAACCAGCTCATTATTGGCATATAAAGCGTTGTTAACATCTGTTCTGTTCGCAGTAATCTTTACTAATTCTTTAGCGCCTTTCAAAATTTTAAGTTCTTCACTTAATATTTCTATCTGATTTTTAAGCTTAATAAAATCTGCTGTTAATGTACCGATTGTACTATTTTTTGAATCTAAAGTATTGATCGTGGCACTTCCCGAATTCAGCTTATCAATTTTCCCCTGATTAGCTTCAAATTCATTTACGTTTAAAATTTCTGACATATTTTTAAAACTTAGAGTGAATAAAAAATCTTACCTGTCTTTATACAGAATTTCACTTTGCCGTTACGGTATCCCGCAATATTTTTATATTCTAAATAGAAAGGATAAGATCCGGACGGATTTACAGAGGTAGGCTGCTTCGCCTTCAATCCTGAAATCTCTAAAATGACAGACTCGCCTTTATTTAATACATATTCTTTCTGACAATACAAAAAATCGTTACTCGTAGATTTTGGCTTTGTAGGAATATCTGTAAAAGAACTGAACTGTTTCAGTTTAGCATTATTGGTTTGCTGTACATCATTCTCAAGGATGGCAAGGAAATTACCCGAAACTCGGAAGCCGCTCGTCTCAGAAAATTTCAAAACCTCATCAGAGATATTGTTTATTATCAGGTTTACAGTTTGGGTGTTGTTTCCGGCGCCGTTATACAAGGTATCATTCCCCAAAATAAATACTTCAAACGGACAATCACTTCCGCCTCTTACATCTAAAATTTCAAAAACTTTATCAATAATGAGGGGTTGAGATTTTGTATAAGTCTGGGAAAAATCATCTTTCGTAAGGGTGAGATTATAAATTTCAAGCTGAACCAAAACCCTTTCCTGCTCTAAACTGTTGATGATGGATACGCCTTCTAATTTTGTCTTCAGATTTGTATTATTAGCCTGCTGATCTTTAAGGTTAAGTGGAACATCTATCCCGTCAGATTCTTCTGTATTTTTATGATATTTAAAAAAACCTTTTTTAGCCTTAAGTTTTGCCACACAGTTATCATAATTCTCAAGTGTCATATCTCCCGGAAAAAATTCGAAGAAAAGTGGCTGCTGCTCATTTTCGATAATTAATTTATCATATTCAGTATTGTTGGTAAGGGCAAAGCTTACGGTATCAATTAAAGTAGATTTTGATAAAAGCGTAAGATGCTTTTGTATCGATTTATTAATCATATTTTCTACCTCATCCGGGGAAACATCAGTGTAAACAGATAAGTCTGCAATTTTAAGCTGGTCGCCTTCTTTGTTACCGCCGATCATCATATTTTGACCTTCAACAGAATTATTAACCGAAATAACAGGTTTCCTGTTGAGTAAAAAATTTTCTTCTGTAATGTAAATATCAAGATTGCCCACCTCATCAAAATATACAGAACCGTTGAACCAGTTGTTTTCCCTGATTTTAAAATCTGCATCATTTACTTTAATGCTATTTTTAAAAGAAACAGCATTTCTGTTATTCGATTTTGTGGCGCTCAATACTTTGTCCCCAATCGTAATAAGACTGATGGTATCGTTATTATTTTTTTTATCGTAATTAAAAAAGAAATTGATTAAAGTTCCTCCTTTATTTATCGTTTTTTTAAATGTAAGTTCTAATTTGCTTTCATCTTTAAAATTCAAAAAAGAACCTTTGTGCTGATCAAAATCAACCTCAATATTTTTATTTTCTAAAGCAGCCTGGACCTGAGATTTATAGTTATTAGTAATTTCATTATTCACCAAATTATCTAAAGGAAAGTAGTATAATAGTTTTGCCATAATGTTTAAAATTTAGTCGATTTTATAGATAACCATCCTTCCTTTAATACCAGATTGGGAATAACTCCGGAATTGGTATTAAAATCAGTGATTTGCAGGATTGCTTCAGATTTATTTTCGATCAGCTTTAGCAGCATCATTTCATGGTCGTCTAAACGATCTTTTACTTTAATTTTTTCTAATTCGCCAATGCTTATAAAATAAATCTCGTCGTCTGGATAAAAAGCATCCTGATGAATGATTTTTTTCTGAATTAAAGCACTTTTAAAATTATTTTTTAAAATCAGGGATGTATCTTCTAAATTGAAGGCATATAATTTTTTTACCAGATCTTTAAGGTAGATTACTTTATTAGACGCCTTGAAGGATAATACCTCGATTAAATCTTTTTCAAAATCATTTAAATCAGATGCATTTTTCGACTGTAACAGGCTTATTTTATCAAAATCAATAAAATAAACTTCGTCATTTAACAAACTGTTCTGAGTGTGAATTACATATTCTTCCCTGATAAGAAAGTCTTTAAGCGCTGCATATTTTTTAGTTTTGAAATTATTAAAATCTAATGCTACTTTTTTCGACTTCATATTTTCATCTTTAAATATCAGATTGGTGATCGTATCATTGATAAATACAAGCTCTGATTGATAGCTCTGATTCTCATTTTTCTTCTCAAATTCTTCCCTGTTGACAAAAAATATCTTTTGATTTGGAAAAAATGCAATCAGCTCATTTACCAGAAGATGATCGTTTTTTAAATCTGACAATGGAGATTTCAGATCGCTTTCTGTTTCGAAATTTTGACTAAAATCTATCGCTAAATTTTGAGTGACACGTTTTTTAACGGGCGGATTTGTAGCAGATAAAGGTTGTTTTTTGTTTCTTTTTTCCAGCTCAACCCAAGACCATTCGTAGCGATTATCTTTCGATAAAGAGAGCTGAAGATTTTCTTTCGGAGTTAAAACAGGCGCCGTTAATAACGTAAGTTCAATTTTTCTCAGGGCATTTTTAATTCTGTTGAAAGGAAGCTTTATTTGTTTTTCCGGCAAAATTCCGGTTTTAATATTCAGATTGCCTTTAGGATGCATCAACACATATCTTTGGCATGCATTCAACGTGTCATTGAGCGCTAGATAACTTTCTTTATCCTGGCCTTTATAACTGATCGCAGCGTTAAACATAGGTCTGCTTTCAATTTCGTTCCATTTTTTTCTGCCGTCGATCGGGTTTTCGTTCAGAAAGTCTTTCAAAGAATAAGAACGATCGTTTATTTTCTTGATGACATCATTATTGAAGTAAATTTTACTTTCTAAATATTTTACACCTAATTTTTCATCTGTTTTTTCGTCTTCTGGCTTCAGATTATAATGCCAATACGCCAATACACCGTCATTATATTGATTTAAATCGCCAATAGACATCGGGATTTTTACCTTATCATATTTCCTTTGATTGTCATAGGTATTGATACTGATATTCTCAGAATAATTGATATCATAGAGCGCCTCACCTTTGGTAAATAAATTAATATTAACCAAAGTAATAGCTATCGGTACAGAAGAAATCGTCTCGAGTAAGGAAGGGTTTGTATAATCTTCAGGAGCGGTATGTTCCATTGCTTTCTGCAATTCTTTTATAAACTGATTTTTTTTATCAGATTTACAAATCTTTTCTATGATCCAGTGTATAATTCTCTTAAGGTGCGGATTTTTCACAACAGATTTATATCCCACATTTTCCTGGGCAATGCTTACATCAAACGGGGAAGATTCCCACTGACCTTCTGTATCTACCGCTCCTAAATGTTTTCCAAAGGCGTCAAAAAATTCTATCCTTTGATTAAGATAAACAGGAACCATCCATCCCAGAACGGAAGATTTTTTTTTGTCGGTTATTGTGCTAGTAAATCTGGGACTCATTGCTGCAGCCTGCAGATATCTTGGCGGTAATGTTACCCAGTTATCTTTATTTTCGATCCTTTGCACATGAGTTGTTATAATTTTTTGAGGCTCTATTGTTTTGTTTCTTCCAAAAGAGTCTATAATTCTGAATCTGCTGATTTTAAAAGCGCCATTTCTAAACGGATTAAATATAGATAACCTGTTTGGCGTTAAAAGATTTAAGCCGCTGAAGTATTCTTTGCATAAACTTTCTATGCTTTTTGCTAATTCTTTATGATCCTCAAATCCGTTGGGAATTAATGGTAAAACAGACAGGCCGTTACTTCTTTGCAACATCAGGTTATTGAAATCTGAAAGTGTTAATTCAAATAAAGCAGTACCTTCTAATGTCTGCAAAAACCCTTTCATCTGTTCGAACAGAAGGATTGGTAAACAGGTTAAATATCGTATTCTTTTTTGGCGATGAAATAATGATACTGGGAGGTAATGCATTGTAGTAATCTGTTCTGCTTTTTTTAGATAAGATTATTTGTGTTTTATATCTCAGATCCAGCAGCTTCTGAAGTTCTTTTTGAGAAACAGCATCACCCGAATGCTGTGCTTTCACCAAAAAATTAACGATTGCATAATCGCGGTATTTTTTATAATAACCGGATATTTTTTCAGAAAATAACAGTTGTAACTTAGCTACATTAGCTTCTGCATTTTTAATTTTCTTTTTTAATATATTGATCTGAGAAATCAATAATGCCAAATCGTCTTTAAGCTTATTGATGTTCCTGTTTTTGTTTAAAAATAAAGCACCTAAATAAGCAGACCAATGCAGATACAGGCTTTCAATTTTAGTATGTAGCCTGAAAGTTTCCAATTCGCAGTTGTTTAATAATCTATTCAGAGAATCCAATTCATCTTCCAATGACGCATTAAAAGAAATATTGGTGAGTTCTGATAAATTTATTCCTCCAAAAACAGGCAGAATAATTTCGTCTGATAAGGCAGATTCGTTCAGAATGTTTAATTTTTCCCGGATGTTTTCATATTGATCGGCAATGCTTTTGCTCGGCTCAAAATCTAACAGATTGATATCAAAATCATATTCCTGAACTGAATCTTCATGATCAGCATCAACAATATTCAATACATATTTTGTAGTACCCGCTGTTTTATTAAACTGCTGCTCGTGTTGCTTGTTTCTCAGTCTGGAAATCCAATCCAGATTCAGACCTTTCAATTCATCAAAATTGATCATTGAAGCAATTTGCTCTTCCTGCTTTTGCAGATCCTGCTTTGACAGGGTAGGATTATTCGTATTGATAATCAACGCTGAAAGGGTCTCCGGCAAAGTATTGGCAATGGCTATATCAAATGATCCCTCATTTTCGTTTGCTGCATTTGGCTTCAACTGAAATTTACCTGCTACGATATTTTCATTCACAATATTTTGTGCATAGGTTTCAACCCAGCCAATAATTGTGTAAGCATCATTTTCTGTTCCTTCTTCGTCGTAAAAGCCAAATACACTTCTACAATTAGGGTAATGGATGTCAAATGAAAAACTGCCCCATCCCAAAGCACTGAGATTATTTAAATAATTGTCTTTAGAATTTCCTTTATTAACCCAATCTTCAAGCCTGTATTTTCTTCCTATATATTTAAAGTGAAAATTATTTTCCGCTTCTTCTACATAAGTGCAGGTTTGAGATTTATTTAATTCAGGATCGTTAATGTTCCAGATGTGGTCACTTTCAACAATCCATTCTTTACCGTCTTTTTCTCTATTTATATACCAGCGATTAGGAGCTTTGGGAAGATTTCCTTTATCGTCAAATTTTTTAAAATATGACGGCAAAACAAAATGAATATGCATTCCCGCATCCAGATAAACGGAATTATCATAAGAAAAAGGTCTTGGGATAATAG
>NZ_JBFRGA010000179.1:0-7848 GCF_052115105.1 Chryseobacterium sp. 2TAF14 | reverse complement strand
GAGAATTATGAAATAAATAAAAAAGTTTTTACATCAATATTATTTCATATAAGGATTCATCACCTTCGTCCAAAGCCTGTAACCTTCAGGAGTCATGTGTAACATATCTTCTACAAAAAGATCTTTTCTGATATTTCCTTCAGCATCGTTCATAACGTTTGTAATGTCTATAAAATCAGCTTTTTTTTCTTTTTTCATAAACTCTGCAATCTTTTTATTGGCTTCTTTCATCTGAGGCCACAGATTTTCGCGGCTCGGCGAATATTTTATAGAAATATAGTCAACCTGAATATTCGGAAATTTTTCACGGATCTTTTTGTAAAACTTTTTGTATCGGTCAACTACAACATCGGCTTTTAGTTGTGCATCATCGGCAAAATCATTTTCTCCGCAATAAATAATAATCTGTTTAGGCTGATAAGGACTCAGTAAATCTTCTGAAAAATAATTTAAATCTGTCAATCTTGATCCTCCAAAACCTCTGTTAATGATTTTTTTCCCGGGAAAATAATCTGAAACATCCTGCCATTTTGTAAATGATGAGCTGCCAATTAAAAGGATAGAATTTTTTGGCGGAGTATTTTCCTGATCTAATTTTTTGAAATTCTGAATGTCCTGCCAGAACATCGGGTGTTTTTCCTGAGCGAAAATCAGGGCGAAAGTCAGTAGCATTACTACTGAGAAAATCTTCTTCATTGTTTCTAATTTTTAGGAGAGTAAATATAAAAAAAACTCCCGTAAAAACGGGAGTCAATATTTTTATAAAATGTTTTTTATCTTTTATAAGTAATATATCTGAAATCTATTATCATGTCGCCATTTGTATCAATATTATCAAACATCTCCATCATTTTAAGCTCGGTATTGCTTAAAATAACGACTTTATATTTTCTGTCATTGTCGTTAATGTATTTGGTAACCAGTTCTTTAGTTTCATTATCGTAAGTATAAGTTCCCTCACTTTTTTGAGGAGTACAATCTGCGCCTACTCCGGAATAGCCTGTAAATGAAGCGTAATAATCGGTTCTGAATTCTGTGGTATTTTTAGCTGCACAACCTGTAGAAGTGTCCGTTTGTAGTACGGTTGTATTATCTGCTCCTGAAATTACTTCAGTTTTTACAGTTTTCCATTCGCCTTTCAGCATGTCCATTTCATAACCCTGAATATCATCATCTTCACAAGATGTAAGTGCTAATGCAGAAAAGGCAAATAAGAGTAAGTGTTTTTTCATTTTCACAAATTTAAGAATATGCTAAAATATAAATAAATTTGTAATATCTCTAATGAAATTAAGGTTTTTTAAACAAATGTTTGTAAAAAATATAATCTGGATATTAGGTTTTAGGATTTAGGTTTTAGAAAATTTCTGAAGTATCATGATTTCTCATTTCCATGAAAATATATCTGCCTATTTTTAACTAAAACCTAAACCCTAAAACCTACTACCTAACTTCAATAACTCATTTCTACAATTTTAAATGCATCTTTTGGAGTCAGATTTTTGTGTTCACCCAATCCGAGCCAATTTCTCTCAGTAAAAGCTTTTTCTACTCTTTCGGCGGTTCCCGCAAAATCCTGAGTGTAGTCTGATAATTTGGTCTGAATCTGAAGACTGTGGAAAAACTCTTCCAGTTTTGTAATAGCTTGTTCGGCTTTTTCTTCGGTACTTCCATCAGTTATTCCCCAAACCCGCTCAGCATATTGCGCCAGTTTCCCTTTTTTAAAATCAAAATTATAACGGTAATGAGAAGGTGCAATTACTGCTAAAGTTCTTGCATGATCAATACCATAATAAGCAGTCAGCTCGTGTCCCATTGCATGAACAGCCCAATCTGTGATCACTCCTTTTTGAATTAAACCATTCAAAGCCATCGTACAACACCACATAAAATTTCCTGCAGCATCATAATCAAACTCATCAGACATTACTTTCGGAGCTGCATTTTGTAGGCTAATTAAAATGCTTTCTGCAATTCTTTCCTGAAGATCTGCAGAAGACGGAGCCGTCATATATTGTTCTAAAACATGAGTATAAGCGTCTGCGATTCCGTTTGCAATCTGGTTTTTAGGAATTGAACGGATCACTTCCGGATCTAAAATCGAAAACTGCGGAAATAATCCCGGTCCGCCTGAAGACAATTTTTCATTGGTTTCTCTTCTGGAAATTACATATCCTGAGTTCATTTCAGAACCTGTAGCAGGCAATGTAAGGATGGTTCCGAAAGGCAATCCTTCACCTTCAAAAGTACGAACCGGTTTTTTTAAGATTTCCCAGGGTTCACCGTCATAATTGGCTGCAGCAGAAAGAAATTTGACACCATCAATCACAGATCCGCCACCAACGGCAAGAAGATAATTGATATTTTTTTCTTTTATAAAATTTAAGGCATTGATGAGAACTTCATATTCAGGATTGGCAGGAACACCGCCAAATTCGTGAAGTTCATGATCTTTTAAAGCTTCTTTTACCTGATCGTAAACACCATTTTTTTTGATGCTTCCGCCGCCGTAAATCATTAAGATTTTGGCATCTTTAGGAATTTCATTTGAAATTTTTGCAATTTCACCTTTTCCGAAAAGTATTTTTGTAGGATTTTTAAACTCGAAATTAAGCATTGTACTAAATTATTTACATCAAATGTAAGGATAGAAACACAAAATCTGAGTTAATAAAGTTTTAAAATTTTGTATGATTATATTTTATTTAAACTATTGCAATTTTGCTTTTATTTCATCTAAACTGTAAATCGCTGAAATTGCTTCTTTTCCGTTGGTATCGATGAATCCAAATTTGTTGTTGATTGTCTCTACCAGAGCTAAACCATTTTTCAGCTCATCAAATTTTCCAATGTTACGATAGATTGCCGGAACGATTTCTTTTCCATTTTTATCAATGAGACCGTACGTGTCTGTAATAGCTTTCACCAAAGCAAAATCGGGATGTATTTTTCCAAATTTTTCAATTTTAGAATAGATCGGCGCAACAACCTGTTTCTTATTTTGATCGATAAAACCGTAAGTTCCCGACGAAGTTTTTACCAACGCCCAGTCTTTTTGATAATCACCGTAAGAATACACTTTTTTGTACTGAGCAAATGAGAAAATGCCCAAAAGAGTAAAAGTGAAAGTAAATAAAGTCTTTTTCATAAGTATTTTCAATTTAATTATTCCAGCACAATTTTATAATATCCGTTTTCATCGGTGACATCAATATTAATGCCTGTAAACGTTAATTTATTGATCTGATAACCATCACAACCTCCTTTAAATTCGGAAGATTGTATAGAAAAATCAAAAACTTTTACATTAGAAAAAAAAGTATAGTTTTTTGTTCCGTTATAAGCTCCCACTTTTTCTAAAATAACTTTATCATCATCGGTTTTGGTGAGTTGTAAGCTGGTGTTATTTTCATCCTGAATGTTGTATAAAGTTAATGTCCCGTTTGTAATGAGGTTTTCATCATTAGAATTTACAAATTCAAAAACAACGGGTTGTGGTGCGTTGTAGCACTCTTCACCGCAAGCTGTGAAAAGAAAAGAAATTAGAAGGAACAGGAATATTTTTTTCATTTGAAATCACTTAATTTTGAATTACGATGGGACCGGGTCTATAATTTTTCATTTGGTTTTCTGTACCAATGATTTTTACATCTTTATCAATATATAAAATATGCATTATTAATTTTTGATTTTTTGTAATGTCAATTTCCTTTAATTCATTTTTATTGATTGTAATCTGTTCTAAATTTACATTCTTTGAAAGATCAAGTTCTTTTAATTTGTTACCGTCTACAGTTAAATATTTTAAATTTTTAAATTGTTTTAAATCAATTTCAGTAATAAAATTATCCATCATATTTAATGATTCTATATTTGGGCAGTTTTTAATTTTCACAACAGTCAATTTATTTAATCCACAAGCAAATTCTACAAGATTAGAAAGATTTGAAATCTCTAAAATTTTCAAATTATTTCTGGCACAATAAAGCTTTTTAAGATATTTAAAATTATTTATTTTAAGATTTTCTAATTTATTCGTAGTTAAAGAAAGATATTCAAGATTCTTAAAAAATACAATATCACTGATATTTTCTAAATTTTCTTTCATCAGGTTAAGTTCTTTTAAACTTTCGGCTTCAGGTTTATCAATTTTGCCATTTTTATTTTGGTCAATTTCGGGATATTTATTTAAAATAATTCTTTCCAGATTAGAATTGTTAAATTTTAATTCCTGAGAGAAAGTAATACTAAAAGAAATTAAAAATAAGATGAATAAAAGTTTTTTCATTTTTATATAATAGTTCAAAGTATAAGTTTAAAATAATTATTAAATATAAGATTTATCTGTTGTATAGGAGTTATTATTTTGGAAGAATCCACTACATTTGTTAGATGATACACGACCAGCGCACAGAAAAATTCAGGCAGATTGTGGAAAATAAGTTCCAGATCTACAATTCATTATTTATGAGCCTGCCTTATGATAAAATGACGAATATCGGGATGTTGCTTCCCTTCCTGTTTGAAGAAAGTAAAAACGGTTATGACGAAGGAAAAACTCCTGTTGAAATTATTGAAGAATTTTTTAAGAACCATACCGACTTAGAAACCGAAGATCAAAAACTTGAGCTTCTTTTTAAAATCATACAATATATTGAAAGACAGGTGGTTTTGTTTGATAGCATTGAAGATGCTGCTTTTCCGGGATTGCATTCTGAAAGCGACAACGGAACGGTTACCAATCTTTACGAAAGGTCTTTCCACGACCACAAACTTGAAAAAGTACGCGAGAAATTGAAAGATTTTACGGTAAAAGTTGTTTTTACAGCGCATCCGACACAGTTTTATCCAAGCTCGGTGCAGCGTATCATCCATGATTTGAGAAAGGCGATTACGGATGATTCTATTACCGATATCGATACGCTTTTGCAGCAATTGGGAAAAACACCTTTTGTAAATAAAGAAAAACCAACTCCGATCGATGAAGCATTGAGCATCATTCATTATTTGAGATACGTTTATTACGATACAATCGGAGAACTGTTTACGAAAATCAGAAAAACTTTTGATAACGGGCATTTTAATCTGCATGAAGATATTATCCAGCTTGGTTTTTGGCCGGGAGGTGATCGTGACGGAAATCCTTTTGTGACGGCGCCTGTTACGAAAAGAGTTGCCGAAGAATTGCATTTTGCGACTTTAGATATTCGCCAGGACAGCAGAATTCACCAGAAAGTAATAGATGATGTATATTCAAAAATGTTTGGAAATTCAGACGCCGATTATGTTGAAAAATTTATTAAGCTGATTGAAGTTTCAGAAAAAATCGATACCGAATCTTTTGACGAAATCGTTTCTGATACCTTAATAAATGTAGCCCAAATCAAAGAAATTCAGCAATTAAACGGTTTGCGTGGAATGAACCGATACATTATTTCAAATTCTGATGCGGTGAAAGATGTGATGAATGTGTATGCATTTTTCAAAATTTCAGGTTATAAAGATGAAGAAATTGATATGGATATTGTTCCGCTTTTCGAAACGATGGAAGGTCTTGCCAATGCTGAAAATGWGATGAATGAATTGTACCAAAATCCTGTTTATCAGAAACATTTGCAGAGAAGAGGAAATCAGCAGACGATTATGCTCGGTTTTTCAGACGGAACGAAAGATGGTGGTTACCTGAAAGCAAACTGGGAAATTTATAAAGCGAAAGAAGTTTTAACCAAAATTTCTGAAGAAAACGGAATTAAAGTGATTTTCTTTGACGGAAGAGGCGGTCCTCCTGCAAGAGGTGGCGGAAAAACGCATGATTTCTACGCATCGCAAGGAAAAACGATTGCCAATAATAAAATTGAATTAACCATTCAGGGACAAACCATAACGAGTATTTTCGGGAATAAAGAACAGGCGAAATATAATTTTGAACAGCTTTTAACAGCCGGAGTTGAAAATGATGTTTTCAAAAATTCTAAAAAAGATTTAACCGAAAAAGAAAGAGCTTTAATTATAGAATTGGCGGATATCAGTTATCAAAAATATTCAGACTTAAAAGCACATCCGATGTTTGTTCCTTATCTGCAGGAAATGAGTACATTGGAATTTTATGGTAAAACCAATATCGGAAGCCGCCCTTCAAAACGTGGTGGCGACAGCAAGCTAAAATTTGAGGATTTAAGAGCAATTCCGTTTGTAGGATCATGGTCGCAGCTGAAACAAAATGTTCCCGGATTTTTCGGTTTCGGCTTTGCCATGCAGAAAATGAAAGAGCGGGGTAGATTTAATGAAGTAATCGATTTGTATAAAGGTTCAGACTTCTTTAAAACTTTAGTTTTAAACTCGATGATGAGCATGAACAAATCTTATTTCCCATTGACTTATTATATTAAAAACAACCCGAAATTTGGAGAGTTCTGGAATGTTTTGTTTGCAGAATACAATCTTTCAAAAGATATTATGCTAGAATTAACTGGGTTTAAACAGCTTCAGCAAGAAGATCCTTTGTCGAGAAAATCAGTAAAGATCAGAGAAAGAATTGTGCTTCCTTTGTTGAGCATTCAGCAATACGCTTTGATGAAAATTCAGAAACGAGAAGGCAATAAAGAAGCTTACGAAAAACTGGTAACACGTTCTCTGTTCGGAAATATTAATGCAAGCAGAAATTCAGCTTAAAGAATTTTTTAAATAAAGTTAAAAGAGACTGCCATAAAGACAGTCTCTTTTTTTATAAGCCTAATTTGTCATTAGGATTGGCTTGGTCATTTGCCTGATTAATCAGGTTTATGCTTGTAGGCGTCACTAAAGGAATACCATCTGCGTCAAGTCGTTTCTTTATTTTTTCTAAAGCCTCACTTTTAATGTGAAGCATATTTKAACCGACTGCAATCCAGAATTTTGCCTGAAGTGTAAAAACGCCCTGCTTCAAATTGGTGAAATTTACTTCTGCAGTTTCAAGCTTATCAATGTTTTCTATATTTTTTATGACTTCTAAAATGCCTTGTTGTGCTGTGCTTATATCTTCATCCGCAGGAATTTCAAAATCTAAAATAATTCTTCTTTGCGGTGATGCTGTAATATTGTAAAATGGCGCATTAAATACTACCTGATTCGGGATGTATGCTTTCTTTCCGTCGTCTGTAATTATTTTTGTAGTCAGAAAACCTATTTCCTGCACGGTTCCCGAGTGATTTCCTATTGTGATATAATCTCCTACCTTGAAAGCTTTATCGATCCCGATGAGCATCCCTGAAAATATACTGGAAACCAAATCTTTCAACGCAACACCAGCAATAACACCGGCAACTCCTAAACTACCGATGAATTTCCACAGAAAACCGCTGAATCCCATGATTTCCAATGCAATAAAAGTTCCCATCAGCATGATGATAAACCTGAAAATATTGATAATGGTAACCACGGATCCTTCCTTTTTACTTTTAGGAAAGAGCTTATGCATGATTTTTACGGCAAGCTTACTTAGATATTTACTTGTGAAAAGAAAAAACAGAAATACCAAAATCCCCACCACAAGTTTTGGTGTAAGTTTCGCAAATGCGATATACCAATTTTCTAAAACTTTATACACTGTATCGATATAGCTTAAGCCGTACTCCATAATATTTTTTTAAAATTTAAAATATTTTTTAAGCAAAAATTTTGCCAGTTAACGAAAGTCTATTAAATTTGTAGACTAATAAAACAAAACATTATGTCAATCAAACTAGGAGATACCGCACCCAACTTTCAGGCAGATTCATCATTAGGAAATATTGATTTTTACGAATACTTAGGAGATTCGTGGGGGATTTTGTTTTCTCATCCTGCAGATTTTACTCCGGTTTGTACGAC
>NZ_JBFRGA010000178.1:0-8009 GCF_052115105.1 Chryseobacterium sp. 2TAF14 | reverse complement strand
TCCAAACTCTGAGCTGATATTTCCGTTTTCCGGTATTTCTTCAATAGTGTAGCCAGCCGGAAGCTTATAAACAATCTCATACTCGTCTTCATAAGAAAAACGGTTTTCAAAAGGAAGGTTACGGTTTTCATCTTTATGATAGATAGAATTGGTGTAGATAGGAACAGCCCTGAAAATATAGCTGGAACCCACCATTTTAGAATAATTAGCAGCTTTGAAATTCAGATCGAAATCGATTGTTGCCAAATCTCTGTTGTTTTTAAAATCAGACATTTCAATCTTTTCAAAATCTAATGTAGAAAGGTTACTTTTTATGGTATTATTTTTTTCAGACTGCCCTAATCCTGCAAATACTAAATTAAAATCATACTGATTTCCGGTATAGGTAAATTTACCATTTCCGGTAATTGTTTTATCAGGATTTAATTGAATATTTAAAATCTGTTTTTCTCTATTTTGCTGCGACGAGTAGCTTGGAGTTTCCATGATCTCAATTCCATCAGGTTTTACAGCCAAAACATTTCTGTCAGTTGTACTGAAGCTCAAATGATTGTAAGCCATTTCCTGAGATGTATTTTCAAGCCAGATATTTCCTTTTTCTGTTGGGATTACCAATATCACATGATTTCCGCCCATTTTAGGAAAATCAACATCAAAACTTATGGGTGATGAATTAGAATTAATAATAACGTAATAAGATTTTATGCCTGCTTCATCCAAAAGCGTTTTCATATAATTGGTAAGACCTTTACAGTCACCGTAACCTTTTTTCTGAACTTCATCCGGCATCATCGGTTGCCAACCTCCGATTCCCAAGGCTACGAAAACATATCGTGTTTTGCTTTGCATGTACTGATAGATTTTCTTCACCTTTTCTTCTGTAGATCCTGAAAGGTTAAGCGCTGCAATTTCAGATTTTATCTGCGGAGTAGAAACTGAAACCGGAGTTAAGAGATTATTATAATACCACAATCCGAAATCTTTCCAGGTGGTGATATTTCCCTTTTTTCCAACAAGATTAAACTGCTCCAGAGAAAAGCTTACTTTCGGCAATATTTTCTGAGGATTAGGAACCATATCTTCATGGTCAATTGCAGGAATGTTTTGATAAGTATACAATTTACCTCCATCCTCATCAGATACATTGACCGAGGCAAACCCGAAAGGTGAATCATAGGTTTTCGATCTTAAATTGATTCTTGATTTATTGATAATCTTAAAACTACTTTTCTGTAAAGAAATATTAAAATCGTTATAAGGCGTAAAATCCGGGATAAAAACAGTATTCTGATCCTTTTGATCGTAACTGAATTCAATGGTATAAGGATAACTTGTAGGGGTATAAGATAAATACATCATCCTGTTATCAGAATAAAACGATCCCTGCGAATTGGCAGCAACATCGGTAAAGTCACTTTTAGAGTAGCTTTTTATTTTAGCGCCCTTCTCATCGTAGACCGTTACTTTTACATTCGAAACTGTATTTCCTTTTTCATAATAAATTTTGGGAAGCGAAAAGCCAACCGCATCTTTATTGATTATAGTAATCGCGGAAGAATTTCTGTAAATGATTTCATCAACTTTATTGATTTCTAAAACCGTGCTTTCATTTCGGATGACAGCGCTTGCATTCTTTTTTAAAACATCACTGATTTCAGATACCGGATAACTCTGTGCATAATAAAATGAAGCTAAAGAAAACGCTCCTATACACCATAATTTCATCATTGTTAAAAATTTTTCCAAAAATATAAAAAATCTTAATAAAGTGTTAAAAAAACTTCATTATTATGAGATTTATTTTACAAAAAAAGACTTCATTATGATAATGAAGTCTTTTTAAAAATATTTTAGAGTAACTAATTATGCATCAATCTTAGCATATTTAGCATTCTTTTCTATAAAATCTCGTCTTGGCGGAACCTCGTCTCCCATTAGCATAGAGAAAACTCCATCTGCTTCCACCGCATTGTCAATCGTTACTTGTTTTAAAATTCTGTGTTCAGGGTTTAGAGTGGTTTCCCAAAGCTGTTCAGGATTCATTTCTCCAAGACCTTTGTAACGCTGTACCTCAACACCTCTTCCGTCCGGAGACATCTCAAAAGTAAGCTCTTCACGCTCTTTTTCGTTATAAGCGTACACTTTTTTGTTTCCTTTTTTCAATAAATATAAAGGTGGTTGAGCGATATAAATATATCCGTTCTCAATCAGTTCTTTCATATATCTGAAGAAGAACGTTAAGATCAAGGTTGAAATGTGAGAACCATCGATATCGGCATCGGTCATGATTACAATTTTATGGTATCTCAGTTTCGTCATATTTAAAGCTTTGCTGTCTTCCTCTGTTCCTACAGAAACACCAAGTGCTGTATAAATATTTTTGATTTCTTCATTTTCATAAACTTTGTGAAGCATTGATTTCTCAACGTTCAAAATCTTACCTCTTAATGGCAAAATCGCCTGAAAATGACGGTCACGACCTTGTTTTGCCGTTCCACCTGCGGAATCTCCCTCTACTAAGAATAGTTCAGATTCTTCAGGGCTTTTAGATGAACAGTCAGATAATTTTCCTGGAAGACCAGAACCTCCCATCGGAGATTTTCTCTGAACCATTTCACGGGCTTTTTTCGCAGCCTGTCTTGCTTTTGCCGCTAAAACAACTTTCTGTACGATTATTTTTGCCTCGTTAGGATTTTCCTCAAGGAAATTCGTCAGCATTTCACCAACGATTTTATCAACCGCTCCTGAAACCTCCGAGTTACCCAGTTTTGTTTTGGTTTGTCCTTCAAACTGAGGTTCCATTACTTTTACAGAAACAACCGCCGTTAAACCTTCACGGAAATCGTCTCCTGTAATTTCAACTTTTTCTTTTGCAGGAAGACCTAATTCGTCTGCATATTTCTTCAACGTTCTCGTTAAAGCACGTCTGAAACCTGCCAAGTGAGTTCCTCCTTCGTGAGTATTAATATTATTTACGTAAGAATGAAGATTTTCGTTGAATGATGTATTGTAACGCATAGCAACCTCAACCGGAATATCATCTCTTTCACCTTCCATGAAAATAACGTGTTCCATGATCGATTCACGGTTTCCGTCGATGTATGCAACAAATTCTTTCAAACCACCTTCAGAATGAAAAATTTCAGTTTTGAAAGAACCGTCTTCCAAAGTTTCTCTTTCGTCTGTAAGCGTGATTGTAATTCCTTTATTAAGATAAGAAAGCTCTCTTAAACGGCTTGCTAAAGTATCGTAATTATAAACTAATTCAGTAAAAATAGTATCATCTGGCTGGAAAAACTGCTTCGTTCCTCTGTTTTCGCTGTGACCGATTTCTTCAACTTCRGTTTGCGCTTTTCCTTTAGAATAAATTTGCTGATATACATTTCCGTCTCTGTAAACCGTAGTAACCATCTGGTTTGAAAGTGCATTCACACAAGATACCCCGACTCCGTGAAGACCTCCGGAAACTTTGTAAGAATCTTTATCAAATTTACCTCCGGCTCCGATTTTTGTCATTACAACTTCAAGAGCAGATTTTTGTTCTTTTTCGTGAAAGTCAACCGGAATACCTCTACCGTTATCACTAACCTCAATTCCGTTTCCTTCTTTAATACTGACGAAAATGGTGTCGCAGTATCCTGCCAAAGCCTCGTCAATAGAGTTATCTACTACTTCATAAACCAAATGATGGAGACCTCTTACTCCCACATCACCAATGTACATTGAAGGACGCATACGAACGTGTTCCATTCCTTCCAATGCCTGAATACTACTAGCTGTATATTGTTTTTGACTCATATAAAATATTAAAAATCCTGCTAAATGCAAAGACCCACAAATATCGTGATTTTTTCTGAATTATGAAAGTTAATTTGGTCTAAAAATGTCAGAATTAATCCTTAAAAAAAGGCTTTGTTTTAAAGAAAAAAACAATAAAGTTACAATGCAGATCTGAATTTACTGCAATGTTTTAAATCATATAAAGATACCGTTATTTTATCCGTAACTTTAAGCTGAAAAATTAAACTTTATGGATGATTTTATTGCTGCACGCGCTCAGATGGCGCTGTCTTTAGGTTTTCATATCATCTTCGCCTGTGTTGGAATGGTAATGCCTTTTCTGATGGCATTTGCCCACTCGAAATACCTTAAGACCGGAAACGAAATTTATAAAGGTCTGACCAAAGCCTGGAGCAAAGGTGTGGCGATTTTATTTGCAACCGGTGCAGTTTCGGGAACGATGCTGTCTTTTGAGCTCGGTCTTCTTTGGCCCGGATTTATGAAACATGCCGGACCAATTTTCGGAATGCCGTTTTCCCTTGAAGGTACAGCATTTTTTATCGAAGCGATTGCCATCGGTTTTTTTCTTTACGGCTGGAATAAATTCAACAAATGGTTTCACTGGTTTTGCGGATTTCTGGTGGGTTTAAGCGGTTTAGCATCAGGAATTCTGGTTGTTGCAGCCAATGCATGGATGAATTCCCCAACCGGATTTGATTATATTAACGGACAATATTTAAATATAGATCCAATTAAAGCGATGTTTAATGACGCCTGGTTTCCGCAGGCTTTACATATGACGGTTGCTGCTTTTTGTGCAACGGGATTTGCCGTTGCGGGAGTGCATGCTTTTTTAATAATGAAAAAGAAAAATGTAGAGTTTCATACAAAAGCATTCAGAATTGCTGCAGGTTTTGCCATGATCGGAGCTTTTGGAGCGCCTTTGAGCGGAGATGTTGCCGCAAAATCTGTTGCAGAAAGACAACCTATCAAATTAGCTGCAATGGAAGCTCATTTTGAAACCGAAAAAGGAGCAGCTTTTGTTCTCGGCGGAATTCCCGATGAAGAGAAAGGAGAAATTAAATATGCTTTAAAAATTCCAAAAGTTTTAAGTTTTTTGGTAAGTAATGATTTTAATTCTGAAGTGAAAGGTCTGAATGATTTTCCGAGAGATGAATGGCCGCCGATTGCAGTTGTACATTACGCTTTTCAGATTATGATTTTCTTTGGAGTTGTGATGATTATTATCGGAGGCATTTATTTATATGCATATTTTTTCAGGAAAGAATGGCTGAATAAAAACTGGCTTTTAAAAACATTTTTATTTGCTACACCTTTCGGATATATCGCTTTGGAAGCAGGCTGGACGGTAACCGAAGTCGGAAGACAACCCTGGATTATCTACGGAATAATGAGAACCGTTGATGCCGTTACACCCATGCCGGGAATTCAATATTCTTTTTATTTTTTTACGGCTATTTTTATTTCGTTATCATTAATTATTATTTTCCTTTTGAGAAGACAGATACAGATGGTTCCCAGACTTTATGATCCTACAGATCCTCAGTTTAATTCTAAAAACAAAAAATCATGATCTACGTTGTTATTGGTTTTCTATGGCTTTCCGTTTGTCTCTACGTGATTTTGGGCGGCGCAGATTTCGGAGCGGGAATCGTAGAATTAATGACCAAAAAGAAAAACAGAAAACATACCGAAAAGATCATGTACGAATCGATTGCTCCTGTCTGGGAAGCCAATCATATGTGGCTGATTATCGCCATCGTTATTTTATTTGTAGGATTTCCTGAGATTTATACAACATTGTCAACATATCTTCATGGCAGATTATTTATACACAGATTTTCTATTATGCAAGCTTACTAACTCCATTTTTCTTAGGTTTAATTGCGGCTGCAACTGTTTCAAAATCGATCAATCCTGATGCAAATAACTTTTTAGATTTGTACGTTTTCAGCTGGCTCAATTGGTTTGGTATTGCAGTCGGACTATTTACTGTTGCGCTTTGTGCATATTTGGCATCGATTTTTTCTTTGCGCGAAACCAGCGACCGGTTAGAATTAGAATTAATGATCGCCAAGTCGCACCAAACTATGCTTTTCGTAGTTATTACGGGATTATTGGTTTTCCTGGCAGCGTATCTTTCCGGCATTCCTTTAACGAAATGGATTTTCTCAAAATATCTTGGTGTAATGGCAATTAGTTTTGCAACTGTTGCTTTAGGTTTAATCTTAAGAGCGATGCATAAGAAAAAGCTGCTTCCGGTAAGAGCTTTGGCAGGATTTCAGATCATTATGATTTTAGTTGCGGCAACTTACCAACACAATCCTGATATTATTTTATTAGGAAACGGACAGCATCTTTCATTATTGGAACATATTGCTTCGCCAAAAACAATTTCCGCATTAGGATGGGCTTTAATTCTTGGTTCCCTGTTTATTTTACCGTTTTTATTTTATCTGATGTTTTCATTTACAAAGGCATCAAACAAATAATTATTAAATTTTATCAAGAAATTTCTTTAAACTTATTTTTCTAACCACAAAAGAGAATTACTTTTTTGTTAAATGATAAGTTTTAAACCGAGAATATTATTTTTTTCGGTTAAATAAAAAATTGAAGATAAAAACTGATAATTTCTACATTTTTTCGGGCCAGTTTATATCAAGTGTTCTCACAGGAAACGGAATATTTATTTTATGCTCATCAAAAGCTTTTTTAATTGAAATAATTGCATCGTGACCCATTTTGAGATAATTGATCTGCTCGGTAGAACTGCACCACAAACGTACGGTAAAGTTGATGGAGCTATCACCAAACTCCTGGTAAAAAAGTGTAATTTCTTCTTCCGGAGCAAGACCCTGAATATTTTTTAAAGCATCTACAGCAATTTGTGCCACTTTTTCAAGATCAGAATCATAAGAAACACCGATCTTCAGATCAAGACGACGTTTCCCTAAAAGCGAATAGTTCTCTACCGGATTCTGAAAGACATCCTTATTCGGAATGATTACCATTTTACCCTGAAAAGTTTTGATAACGGTATCGCGAAGATTAACTTCCATTACCTTTCCCATATAGTTTTTAACAGAAACAATATCACCGATATGCAAAGGTTTTCGAAAAGAAATAAAAATACCCGAAATAAAGTTTGACGCAATATCCTGAAATGCGAAAGCCAAAGCCAGCCCAAAAATTCCGGCTCCGGCAAGAATTGAGGTAACCGCTTTATCAAGCTTTAAAATGCTTAACGCTGTAAAAAATACAACACCAAGAACGGTGATATAAATAAATGTACTGAAAAGATTAACAATAGTGTGGTTGGTAGAAATCTTACCGAAAATTTTTAAGGTCAGCTTGCGGATCCATTTTGCTACGAAAAACCCGATCACCAAAATACATGCTGCCAAAAGCAGATTTGGTAAAATCTTTACAATTTCCCGGAACCAGAGATCCAGCTTTTCATCGATCAATTCTATGGCTTTATTCAGATCAAACATAGATTTTATTGTGTTTTTTTCGGCTACTTCAGCCACTGTAAATTTATAAAAAAATAAATAAGTTTGCCTGTTCTTAAAAAAACTTAAGTTTTAAAGTATTATTTTTTAATCAAGACCAATTCTACTCTTCGGTTTTTTACTTTATCAGATTCTGTTTCTTCGGGATAAACGACAGGATTGAGATGACCAAGTCCTTTTGCAGTAATTCTTTTAGAATCTATTCCGTTTTTTATCAGATATTCTTTAATTGCATTGGCTCTGGTAAACGAAAGATTAAATGTTTTCAAATCCAGATCTTCACCATCAAAATTTTCGTAATCGCAGCAGATATGACCTTGCAGTTCGATTTCTAATGTTGGGTTTTCTTTCAGTATTTTTAAAAGTTTTAAAATCTCAGACTGTCCTTTCGGAAGCCAGACATGACGACCGCCGACAAAATTAACATTCGGAAGCGCAAAAGTGTCTTTTACTTTCATCTGAGAAATTTCTGTGCTGAAAAAACTTGGCAAAACGTTTCTTGAAATTTTCTCTCCGGGAGCAAAGGCTTTTTCTATAAAAATATCTACTCGTCGGTTTTTTCCACGTAATTCTTCGGTGCTGCTGTCGTTTATCTGTTTTTCTTCACCTAAACCAACAACACTTATTAATTGTATATTTTCTAAGATTTTATTCTGAAGATAATCCCGAACCGTATTTGCACGGTTTTCTGAA
>NZ_JBFRGA010000177.1:0-5710 GCF_052115105.1 Chryseobacterium sp. 2TAF14 | reverse complement strand
GAATAAGGATTTAGGGTTAACAAAAAACTTTAAAATTTCTTTAAAAAACATTTGGTCGGTTAGAAATAAAGTTTTACTTTTGCACACGCAAATACGGAAGCGAAACTGACAGAAAGTAGCGACGTAAAAAAGCGGAAGAAGAGAGATCATTGAAATACAATATAACAACCAAGTAAGGAAAAACTAAAGCGTCAAAAAACTTTGAGTGAGTCAAGAACAAACATACAATGGAGAGTTTGATCCTGGCTCAGGATGAACGCTAGCGGGAGGCCTAACACATGCAAGCCGAGCGGTATTTGTCTTTCGGGACAGAGAGAGCGGCGTACGGGTGCGGAACACGTGTGCAACCTGCCTTTATCAGGGGGATAGCCTTTCGAAAGGAAGATTAATACCCCATAATATATTAGATGGCATCATTTGATATTGAAAACTCCGGTGGATAGAGATGGGCACGCGCAAGATTAGATAGTTGGTAGGGTAACGGCCTACCAAGTCAGTGATCTTTAGGGGGCCTGAGAGGGTGATCCCCCACACTGGTACTGAGACACGGACCAGACTCCTACGGGAGGCAGCAGTGAGGAATATTGGACAATGGGTTAGCGCCTGATCCAGCCATCCCGCGTGAAGGACGACTGCCCTATGGGTTGTAAACTTCTTTTGTACAGGGATAAACCTTTCCACGTGTGGAAAGCTGAAGGTACTGTACGAATAAGCACCGGCTAACTCCGTGCCAGCAGCCGCGGTAATACGGAGGGTGCAAGCGTTATCCGGATTTATTGGGTTTAAAGGGTCCGTAGGCGGATCTGTAAGTCAGTGGTGAAATCTCACAGCTTAACTGTGAAACTGCCATTGATACTGCAGGTCTTGAGTAAGGTAGAAGTGGCTGGAATAAGTAGTGTAGCGGTGAAATGCATAGATATTACTTAGAACACCAATTGCGAAGGCAGGTCACTATGTCTTAACTGACGCTGATGGACGAAAGCGTGGGGAGCGAACAGGATTAGATACCCTGGTAGTCCACGCCGTAAACGATGCTAACTCGTTTTTGGGGCTTTGGCTTCAGAGACTAAGCGAAAGTGATAAGTTAGCCACCTGGGGAGTACGTTCGCAAGAATGAAACTCAAAGGAATTGACGGGGGCCCGCACAAGCGGTGGATTATGTGGTTTAATTCGATGATACGCGAGGAACCTTACCAAGGCTTAAATGGGAATTGACAGGCGCAGAAATGTGCTTTTCTTCGGACAATTTTCAAGGTGCTGCATGGTTGTCGTCAGCTCGTGCCGTGAGGTGTTAGGTTAAGTCCTGCAACGAGCGCAACCCCTGTCACTAGTTGCCATCATTAAGTTGGGGACTCTAGTGAGACTGCCTACGCAAGTAGAGAGGAAGGTGGGGATGACGTCAAATCATCACGGCCCTTACGCCTTGGGCCACACACGTAATACAATGGCCGGTACAGAGGGCAGCTACCAAGTGATTGGATGCGAATCTCGAAAGCCGGTCTCAGTTCGGATTGGAGTCTGCAACTCGACTCTATGAAGCTGGAATCGCTAGTAATCGCGCATCAGCCATGGCGCGGTGAATACGTTCCCGGGCCTTGTACACACCGCCCGTCAAGCCATGGAAGTTTGGGGTACCTGAAGTCGGTGACCGTAACAGGAGCTGCCTAGGGTAAAACAAGTAACTAGGGCTAAGTCGTAACAAGGTAGCCGTACCGGAAGGTGCGGCTGGAACATCTCATTTTAGAGCGTTGAAGAACGTTAAACAAAATTAGTATCGCAAGATACATGTACTTACTTAAAGTTAAAGCTTTAGTTTTTTATTTGGTTGATATATAAAAAAATACAAAACCCACTAGAAATTAGTATAGGGAAGAGATTTTAGTAAAGAAGTTAGAGGTTAGAAATTAGAAGTTAGATTACTGGCAACTAAAAACCGACAACCAACAACTAAAAACAAAGTCTCGTAGCTCAGCTGGTTAGAGCGCTACACTGATAATGTAGAGGTCGGCAGTTCGAGCCTGCCCGAGACTACTAATTAAAATAGAGGTTAGAAACTAGAAATTAGAAGTTAGTTTTTTACTAATATCTAATAACTAACATCTAACATCTGACTAGAGGGGGAATTAGCTCAGCTGGCTAGAGCGCCTGCCTTGCACGCAGGAGGTCAAGGGTTCGACTCCCTTATTCTCCACAGATTGGATGGTTTATTATTAAAAAAGCAGATAGAGCCAAAAACAATATTTGCGGGATAAACTTGARATAGMATWAAGATCATTGACATTAACGGTAAAGACATCACAAAGAGAAAACCGAGCACTTATAAGTGCTTGAGTAACCTAAAAATAATAGGAAAGAAATCGTTAAGGGCGTATGGCGGATGCCTAGGCTTTCAGAGGCGACGAAGGACGTGGTAAGCTGCGAAAAGCTCGGGGGATTGGCACACACGAATTGATCCCGAGATGTCCGAATGGGGCAACCCGGCATGTTGAAGACATGTCACTTTAAATTTATTTAAAGAGCAAACCCGGAGAACTGAAACATCTAAGTACCCGGAGGAAAAGAAATCGAAGAGATTCCGTAAGTAGTGGCGAGCGAACGCGGATTAGCCCAAAAGTCTTTATATATTTAGAAGAATGTTCTGGAAAGAACAGCCATAGACGGTGATAGCCCGGTATTCGAAAGGTATACATAGATGATAAATGAGTATGGCGGGACACGTGAAATCCTGTCTGAATATGGGGGGACCATCCTCCAAGGCTAAATACTCCTGAAAGACCGATAGTGAACAAGTACTGTGAAGGAAAGGTGAAAAGCACTTCGAATAGAAGGGTGAAATAGAACCTGAAACCGTACGCCTACAAGCGGTCGGAGCACATTAATTGTGTGACGGCGTGCCTTTTGCATAATGAGCCTACGAGTTAATGTTACTAGCGAGGTTAAGGACTTCAGGTCCGGAGCCGGAGCGAAAGCGAGTCTGAATAGGGCGCTTAGTTAGTAGTATTAGACGCGAAACCTTGTGATCTACCCATGGGCAGGTTGAAGCTTTGGTAACACAAAGTGGAGGACCGAACCGGTTGACGTTGAAAAGTCTTCGGATGACCTGTGGGTAGGGGTGAAAGGCCAATCAAACTGGGAGATAGCTCGTACTCCCCGAAATGCATTTAGGTGCAGCGTCGTGAAAAAGTTTATTAGAGGTAGAGCTACTGATTGGATGCGGGGGAGTCAAATCCTACCAATTCCTGACAAACTCCGAATGCTAATAAATGTTCCACGGCAGTGAGGGCGCGGGTGCTAAGGTCCGTGTCCGAGAGGGAAAGAACCCAGACCAACAGCTAAGGTCCCCAAATATATGTTAAGTTGAAGCAACGCGGTTGGACTGCATTGACAGCTAGGATGTTGGCTTGGAAGCAGCCATTCATTTAAAGAGTGCGTAACAGCTCACTAGTCGAGCGGTCCGGCATGGATAATAATCGGGCATAAACATATTACCGAAGCTATGGATTTACAATCATGGGATTGTATCTGGTAGGGGAGCATTCTATTCGCACAGAAGCTGAGTCGYGAGGCTTGGTGGAGCGTATAGAAAAGAAAATGTAGGCATAAGTAACGATAAAGGGGGCGAGAAACCCCCTCACCGAAAGACTAAGGTTTCCTCAGCCATGCTAATCAGCTGAGGGTTAGTCGGGACCTAACGCGAACCCGAAAGGGGTAGTGGATGGACAATGGGTTAATATTCCCATACTTGCTCACGAATAAAGGGGACGGTTGGATGTAGCTGCTGAAGACTGACGGAATAGTCAAGGCCTAGCCTTCGGGCGAAGCTGCTGTAGTGTAATCCGATCCAAGAAAAGCCGAAGTGAAGCAACCCGTACCAAAACCGACACAGGTAGTCGAGGAGAGAATCCTAAGGTGCTCGAGTGAGTCGTGGCTAAGGAACTAGGCAAAATAGTCTCGTAACTTCGGAAGAAGAGACGCCAGCAGCAATGCTGGCCGCAGTGAAGAGGCCCAGGCGACTGTTTATCAAAAACACAGGACTCTGCTAAATCGAAAGATGCTGTATAGGGTCTGACACCTGCCCGGTGCTGGAAGGTTAAGGAAGGTGCTTAGCGTAAGCGAAGGCATTGACTGAAGCCCCAGTAAACGGCGGCCGTAACTATAACGGTCCTAAGGTAGCGAAATTCCTTGTCGGGTAAGTTCCGACCTGCACGAATGGTGTAACGATCTGGGCACTGTCTCAGCCACGAGCTCGGTGAAATTGTAGTATCGGTGAAGATGCCGATTACCCGCAATGGGACGAAAAGACCCTGTGAACCTTTACTATAACTTCGTATTGACTTTGAGTAAGTAATGTGTAGGATAGGTGGGAGACTATGAAGCGGGCACGCTAGTGTTCGTGGAGTCAACGTTGAAATACCACCCTTTACTTACTTGGAGCCTAACTTCTGCAAAGAAGGACATTGCGTGGTGGGTAGTTTGACTGGGGTGGTCGCCTCCAAAAGAGTAACGGAGGCTTTCAAAGGTACCCTCAGCACGCTTGGTAACCGTGCGTAGAGTGTAATGGCATAAGGGTGCTTGACTGTGAGACCTACAAGTCGATCAGGTGCGAAAGCAGGACATAGTGATCCGGTGGTTCCGTATGGAAGGGCCATCGCTCATAGGATAAAAGGTACTCCGGGGATAACAGGCTAGTCTCCCCCAAGAGCTCACATCGACGGGGAGGTTCGGCACCTCGATGTCGGCTCGTCACATCCTGGGGCTGGAGAAGGTCCCAAGGGTTGGGCTGTTCGCCCATTAAAGTGGCACGCGAGCTGGGTTCAGAACGTCGTGAGACAGTTCGGTCTCTATCTATTGCGGGCGTTAGATGTTTGAGAGGGCTTGATTCTAGTACGAGAGGACCGAATTGAACAAACCTCTGGTGTATCAGTTGTACCGCCAGGTGCACCGCTGAGTAGCTACGTTTGGAAGAGATAAGCACTGAAAGCATATAAGTGCGAAACTCGCCTCAAGATGAGACATCTTTTAAGGGTCGTGGGAGATGACCACGTTGATAGGCTACAGGTGTAAAGTTGGTAACAGCATAGCCGAGTAGTACTAATTACCCGTAGATTTATAGCCTAATATATAGGTAATGAGTGATAAGTAATGAGTAATTGATGAAAATTTTTATTAGTAATAATAAACATCCATCATCAAACACCCATCACCTCACATCAAGCCTTATAAGTGCAATCATGGTTTTGCCTTTGTGATGAAATTTACCGATAAAAAAGGTATCAGGAATTAGGTATCAGGATTTAGCTAAAAGCTAATCCCTAACACCTAAACCCTCAAACCTTATATACAACCTTTAGGGTGGTTTTAGCGGTGGGGCTCACCTGTTCCCATTCCGAACACAGAAGTTAAGCCCACCAGCGCCGATGGTACTGCGAATAGCGGGAGAGTAGGTCGCCGCCAGTTTTTTTTAAAAGTCTCATACATTTATTTGTATGAGACTTTTTTGTTATTAGCAATTAGTGTAATTTATAATTAATATTTTTGCTAATCACTAATCACTAATCACTAATCACTAATCACTAATCACTAATCACTAATCACTAATCACTAATCACCAATCCCTAATCCCTGATTGCTGTGTCGCTCCTCCGGAGCTTAAAGGTTTAACGGTGATTATATGAATTGCTACAAAGGTTATACTCCTCCGGAGTATTTT
>NZ_JBFRGA010000176.1:0-11340 GCF_052115105.1 Chryseobacterium sp. 2TAF14 | reverse complement strand
CTCCCACCCTCAAACACTCCCGCTTTTATTCTTAGGTGGCGGAAGCAACATCTTATTTACCAAAGATTTTGAAGGTCTTGTTTTAAAATTAAATTTAAAAGGAATTTCTGAAGAATTTTTAAACGAAAATGAAGTTTTGGTAACGGCAAAAGCTGGTGAAAACTGGCACGAATTCGTTATGTTTTGTCTGGATAAAAATTATGGCGGGCTCGAAAATCTTTCGCTGATTCCGGGAAATGTAGGGACTTCACCTATGCAGAACATCGGAGCGTACGGAACCGAAATAAAAGACATTTTTGTAAGCTGCAGGGTTTTGAATCTTAAAACTTTGGAAACTGAAGAATTTGATCTTGAAAGATGCAGGTTTGGGTACAGAGATTCTATTTTTAAACAGGAAGGAAAAAGAAAATACGTGATTCTGGAAGTTAGTTTCAGACTATCAAGAAAAGATCACAAAATCAAGACAGAATATGGTGCGATTAAATCTGAACTGGAAAATTCAGGAATAATAAATCCTACAATTCAGGATGTTTCAAAAGCGGTGATCAACATCAGGCAAAGCAAACTTCCCGATCCAAAGAAGCTTGGTAACGCCGGAAGTTTTTTTAAAAATCCAACCATTCCTTTAGCACAGTTTGAAGATTTAAAATTAAAATTTGAAAACATTCAGGGTTATCCAAACGGAAATTCCGTAAAAGTTCCTGCAGGCTGGCTTATCGAACAATGTGGCTGGAAAGGAAAACAAATCGGAAATGCAGCTTCTCATCAATTGCAGTCTTTAGTGATCATTAATGCAACAGGAAATGCTTCAGGAAAAGAAATTTTTGATTTTTCAGCTTTAATAATTGATTCCGTTAAAGAAAAATTCGGGATCGAACTGGAAAGAGAAGTCAATATTTTGTAACCAAAAATCTCAGCATACCACTCGTCTGACATTTGTCAGTTATTTTAATTTATTCTAAATAAGTTTCTTATCCGTAAATTTAATTCTTATTTTTGCGGTCGATTTTGCTTTCGATAAACTAAAATAATGACGATCAGGCTTTTAACTTTTATACTCCTATTTTTCTGCGGCTCTCGACTTTTATTGGCTCAGAATGAGAAATTACAATTAAGCATCACTATTTCCGGAGAAAACCAGCAGAAACTGAATGGTGTTACTTTAAAAAGCGCTCAAAATTCCGCAGTTACAGATGAAAACGGTAACGCAATATTAGTTTTAAGCGAAGGAAAACATCATGTAAAAATTACCCATTCTAATTACCAGGAAAAAGAGTTTGATGTTAATCTAAATAATTCAAAAACATTAAATTTTCAGCTTCAGCCAATAGATAAACTTGAAGAAATCGTTATTTTCTCTAAAGAAGGGAAAGGTTTAACGACAAAAACCATCATTGACAGAAAAGCGATGGAACATTTACAGCCTTCAAGCTTTACAGATTTGATGGAACTTTTACCGGGCGGATTGGCAAAAACCCTGAATTTAAGTGTAAATAACAGACCCATGCTTCGTGAGAACAGAGGTGATCTTTCTTACAGAACCACAGAATACAACACGAGTGCTCTGGGAACGCAGTTTATGATCGACGGAAATGTGATCAACTCGAATGCAGATATGCAGGTTTCTTTAGACAACAGGCAATTTTTAGAAGGACCAATGGCTCGTGAAACTGCAACAACGGGAGTTGACATGAGAACAATTTCTACGAATGATATTGAAAAAGTGGAAATTATCCGAGGAATTCCTTCGGCGTCTTATGGAGATTTAACTTCAGGAGTGATAAAAATTGAGAGAAGAATCGGCGAATCTCCTTTGCAGGCAAGATTTAAGGCAGATGGTTTCAGCAAGCAATATTATGTAGGAAAAGGTTTTAAGATTAACGAAAACTGGCAAATAAGTGCRGGTGCAGATTTTTTAGATTCTAAAGCTGATCCTATTGATGATTTTGAAAATTACCAGAGAATGACCGCTTCGATTCGTTCGAAAAAGAAAAGCACACTTTGGTCAAATCCTTTAGAATGGCGGTCAAATATTGATTTCTCAACGAATATCGATTCCCAAAAAAATGACCCTGACAATGGTGTTCCGGACATCGACCGTTATAAACAAACCAGAACGAGAATTAGTTTTACCAACAACTTTTTATACAGTTTAGATAAAGCTTCATTTTTTGATAAAATTATTTTAAATACTGCAATCAGGCAGGGATTCGAAAAAATAGATCAGACAAAACTGGTACAATTGTCGGGACCAAGATCTTTTTCTCTGGCTACAGAACAGGGAGAAAATGTGGGCGTTTTCCCGGCTCTTCGTTATATCAGCGAGTACAGTACAGAAGGGAAACCACTTGACATTACAGCGCTTCTTCAAACTACGGGAACAAGAAATACTTTCGGAATTAATCATCAGTATGAAGTCGGCTTAGACTGGAGATATTCTAAAAATAAAGGAAAAGGTTTAATTTATGACATGAATTCTCCTTATGCTGCCGAACTAAATAATTCCAGACCAAGACCTTTTAATGATATTCCTGCATCTAATCTGATGGCTGCTTTTTTTGGTGACAAAATGAGCTATGCAATTGATCAGCATAAATTTACTCTATACACCGGATTACGATTCTCAAAACAAATGGGAATTGACAATTCTTACGCAATCAGCAAAAAAGTTTTTGTGGAACCACGATTGAACCTGCAGTATAATCTTCCGCATTTAATGATCAACAATGCTCCGTTGAAAACGGATTTAACTTTAGGATATGGGCAATTTTATAAGCAACCAACGCTTTTAATGCTGTATCCAAACAGAGAATTCTGGGATTATACTCAACTGAATTATTATCATAATGACGCACAATACCGATATGTGAATTTTATGACCTACGTGCAAAATGTTGAAAACAAAAATCTTGAAGCCGCCAAAAGCATCAAAAAAGAAATAAGACTGGATCTTTCTTATAAGAACCATAATTTTTTCGTCACTTATTTCAAAGAAGATATGACGAATGGTTTCAGACCGATGAGACACACTGTTCTGCATACTTACAAGCAATATGATGCTTCACAAGTGGATCTTTCACAATGGAATAACGGACCGAATTTAGCCAACACTCCTTATACAGACAGAAAAACCAATGCAGAATATATGGTTACTGAAAACGGAAGTGCAACGATCAAAAACGGTATTGAATTCGGGTATACTTCACCTCGTTTTAAATCAATCAATACAAGATTTACCTTAAGCGGAGCTTATTTTAAAACACAACTAAGAAACTCGGTTCCTATTGTATTCAGACCTAATGCATCTATTGGCGCAGACGGATTTCCTTATTACGGAATTTATCAGAATGATGATGGATTTGTGAATTCTAACATGAATTACAATCTTTTCATTGATACTTATCTTCCTAGTTTAGATTTAACAATTTCTGCATCATTCCAGGGAAGCTTCTTTGATCATCAAAGAAAAGACCAGCGAATTGCAGAACCCATCGCTTATTACGGAATCGACGGAATTATACATCCTTTTRCCGAAGCAGATAAAACCGATACGTACAAACAATGGCTGGTAAGAAATGTTTCTGTTACCGACAACATGCCGACAGACTACACCTTTACGATTGCCGGAAATTTAAAAATTACCAAAAGTATTTACAAAGCTCTGCGAACATCAATGTTTGTAACGAGAATTTTCAATTACAGCGCTCCTTATACTTTCAATAATGTTACCGTGTACAGAAGAGGCGCGAATACTCCTTACTTCGGGATGGAGCTCAATTATAATTTTTAAAATAAATAATAAATATATAACAACATGAAAAAAAGAGTTATACTACTAAGCTTAATAGCAGCGATGGCAACAGGATTTACCGTTACATCATGCTCAAGTGATGATGATTTTGGAGTAACCGCAAAACAAAACGGTGTATTGACACTTACTTTCACAGGCGAAAATATTACAGAATATACCAATCTGGATGTAGAAATTATTGAAATCAATACCGGAGCCATAATTAAAGAAACATTGAAAAAAGAAAATGCACATTCTTTTGAGGTTGCTTACGGTTCTTATAAAATCACTGTAAACGGTGTTGTAATTGCCAGCAACGAAGAAGTAAGAGCTGCAGGTACAGGACAGACAGATATTACTTCAGCCGTTAAAAACGTAACGATTCCTTTATTTGTAAAAAAATTCCATGAAGATTTTATTATTGAAGAAGTATTTTTCACAGGTGTAAAAACATCAGACAACAAAAATTATAATTCTAGCCGTTATTTTAAGATCACCAACAATACCAATAAGATTCTTTTTGCTGATCAATTAATCATCGGACAATCTGAATTTTTAACAACTGATGATAAAAACCCTACTCCGTACAACAAGAATCTTTCTTTCGCTGTAAAAGGAGTAATGGTTTTACCGGGAAGCGGAAATCAGTACCCGGTACAACCTGGAGATTTTATTGTGATTGCAGACAATGCGATTAACCATAAACAAAACACAAGCACAGCATACGATTTGCACAATGCAGATTTTGAGTTTCCATCTACAAATCCTGCTTTAGGACAAGTTGATAATCCTTCTGTTCCAAATGCTGAAGTTATTTACACGCAAATGACATTCAATATGTTTTTCCTTCACAACAGAGGTTTTGAAAGTTATGTAATTGCCCGTTTTCCGATAGGTGAAGACAAAAACACATTCCTTCAGAAATTCAAATACGATTACACTTATCAAAACAGTGCAGGAACGATCACTTCAAAAAGTGCTTATGCAATTCCTAATTCATGGATTATTGATGCTGAAAACAATTCTGTTCCTACAAAATTTATCCATACATTAACTGCTGCAGGTATCGATTCCGGATGGGCTTCTGTAGGTGCGACAGACAATGACGCCAATCGCTACGGAAAATCGGTAAGACGTAAAACCGCAGGAACAATGAGCAACGGTAAAAATCTTTATATGGATACCAACAACTCTAGCAACGATTTTACCAAAGATGCTTTACCAAGTTTAAAAGACGGTATTCAACATTAATAAATTAGTATTTGAATAATACTTAAAAACTATGCTCAATTTAAAACATTCTTTTTCACTGGTGATTATCGCTTTTGCTTCGCTTTCTGTAAAAGCGCAGGACAGCATTCAGCTTTATCAGAAGATCAATAATCAATACAGCATCGAAAGAAATTTTAGAAGTCAGTTTTACTATAATCCGGCAAACAGGTCGGATTATAGTTCTTCTTCGTTCTCAGAATTTAATGTCGGTTATCATCATGATGACCAAAAAGTGTATCGTCAGCAGCTTGGTGCTGGTGAAAAAGGCTTAACCGTAAATGCAAAATCTTTTTTAAAATTAAATCCAAATCGTACAGTTTGGGGAAGTGCGAGTTATCAGAATCTTAAAAAAAGACCTTTCCGATGGAACGAAAATTTAGATTATGAACGGATCGCACCTTACACAACTGCAGATTCTCTCGGTGGAAGTTTAAATTTGGAACGCTATTTTTTTGCAGGAGGATTATCCCAAAAAATCGACAAATGGACCGTAGGTGGAGAAGTAAGCTATCTTGCTCAACTAGGGTATCGCAGCCGTGACCCGAGATTAAAAACACACAAAACAGCTCTTTAACTTTTCAAAGCGTTTTAGGAAAACCGTTTGTTTATCAGATGGTCGGATTGGGGATTTCAAATTACTTTTTCAGCGGCGGTGTAAATCCTTCCCAGACTTTTGAAGAATTTGGATATAAAGGAGGAGTTCAAATAAGCAATCAGCAAGGAAAAGATTTTTATCTTCGTGCTTCCGCAGGTCGTTCAAATAATACCAAAAGTCATCGTGATAACGGTTCGGGTACAACCTTTGAAATCTCAGAACTTGAAAATAAAAACTTTGAACTCGAAGGTGCAAAATTTTTCACAATTCAAGAAAAACACAGAATCGGAGTTTCTGCCAATTATAAAGCTATTGTAAGAACAGGCTCAGAGTTTGGATATTCTGTAAACACCAATGCTACAGAACAAATATTTAAAAGAAAATCTTACCGTTCAGAAAATTTTGCCAGCGTTGTAAAAGTTTTATATCAATACAACAATGATAATTTTACTATAAGTGCTTCGCCGTTTTTCGGGTATGAAGAAATTAAGGAAAGAAATCTTTATCCCAATTCAGGGCAAAAATTTGAATATTCGTATTTTGGTTTAACTGCAGATTATCGTCACTCAATCAATTCTAACCAAGCTATTTCATTTCAGCCTTATTTTTCTAAAAGAATGGTTAATAAATCAATCAATGCTTTGAGTCTTATGGCAAATCAGGAAATCAATGACTGGATATTACACGACTACAACTTTCAGGCAAGCGACATCAGCACTTTTGGAGCATCTTTAAGGTACGACATCAAACTGGAGAAACTTCCGGCATTCTTTGTAAGTGCAGAATATCAGTCACAGAAAATCCAGAAAAAAAACAATAATTTTGTCGGCRCAAGTTTAGGAATTACATTTTAGAAATTGAAAGATTAAAAAAATTAAAGCATTAAAATATAAGAGATTAAAGATCTGAAGTATTCCTTAAAGCGAAGCTCAACTTAATTTATCTCAACTTCTTAATGAACCTTAATGGTTTAAAAATAAAAATAAATTTACAACAAAAATATCAAAGGAATATTTAATTTAAAATGAAAAGAGGAATTTACTGGAGTTTAGGATTAATTTTATTTATTCTTTGGAGTTTCACTTCAAAAGTAGGAAATGAGTTGTCAAACATTCAGGATCCTTCTATTGAGGACATCGTAAAAAGCTACAAAAAAGCAATTACAGAATGGCCAAAACCCAACATCGACAAAGGTGTAAAATGGCAGGAATTTGCAGCAATCAAAAGCGATTCTGCTTTTTTCACAGAGCAGGATAAGCCGAATGTAATCTTAGGGAAAATGCTTTTTTTCGATCCTAAATTATCAAAATCCAACCAAATTTCCTGCAGCACTTGTCACGATCCCGAAATGGGATGGCAAGACCGAAGACGCGTCGCTCTCGGAAACGACCACCTTTTGGGAAACAGGAATACCATTTCTCTTTACAATATCGCCGAAAGAACTTCTTTTTTCTGGGACGGAAGAGCCAAAACTCTTGAAGAACAGGCTTCCGGACCACTTGGAGCGCATCACGAAATGGCAATGGATGTGAAAACACTTCCTGCAAAAATTCAGAATATAAAAGGTTATCAAATACTTTTCAAAAATGCATACGGAACCGAAAAAGTAACCTATGATAAAATTGTAAAAGCCATTGCCGATTTTCAGAAAACCATCAAAAGCCAGCCTAGCCGTTTTGATAAATTTTTGGAAGGAAAATACAGCTCATTAACTGACGAAGAAATCTACGGAATGCATATTTTCCGTACCAAAGCACGTTGTATGAACTGCCACAGCGGAAAATATTTAACAGACGAATCTTTTCACAATATCGGATTGGCTTATTACAAAAGGAAATATGAAGATCTTGGTTTGTACAATATCACCAAAAAAGCAGAAGATGCCGGAAAATTCAAAACTCCTCAACTAAGAGATTTAACGCTTACTCAGCCTTGGATGCACAATGGTCTTTTTGACAGCCTTGAAGGCGTTGTTAATATGTACAACAGCGGAATGCACCAGCTTGATCCCAACACAGAAAAAAAACTGGCAGATCCGCTTCATCCTTCCACAGATCCTTTGCTGCAGAAATTAAATTTAAATAAAGAAGAAATAAAAGCTTTGGTTTCTTTCCTGGAATCTCTTTCAGGAACAAAATACAAAATGAGAAGACCGGAGTTTCCTGTGGAGTAAGATTTTAGTTATCTTTAAACTAAAATTTTAAAATCTCGCACAAATATGAAAATCGCCATCATCGGAGCCGGAAACATGGGTTTATCTTTTTCAAAATCTTTTTTGAAATATGATTTGATAAAGCCAGAAAACCTACATCTTATCACAAGAAGCCAAGCTAAAATTCTGAAAATAAAAGAAGAATTTCCCAAATCTGAAATTTCGGTATTTGAAGAGGTAAAAAATTTGGATGCAGATCTTATCATCATTGCCGTAAAACCACAGGATTTCCAAAAAGTAGCGGATAATTTCCAGTTTTCGTTAAATGAAAATCAGATGATCTTATCGATTATGGCGGGAATCAAAATCAAAAAAATACAGGAATCTTTAAACCACAAATACGCTGTAAGAGCAATGCCCAACTCACCTACTCTTTTAGGAATGGGAATTACAGGTTATACTTCTGCACAGGGAATTTCTTTTAATCAGTTAATGAATATCGAAAGGCTTCTGAATAGTACCGGAAGATCTGTTTATCTGGAAAACGAAGATTTATTAGACGGCGTTACCGCACTTTCCGGAAGCGGACCGGCGTATTTTTATTACATCGTAGATGCAATGATTAAAGCCGGAACAGAAATGGGAATTGATGAAAATCTTTCTAAACTTTTCGTAAAGCAAACTATGTTGGGCGCTTATCATCTCATCAATAATTCTGACAGAAGCCTTGAGGATCTTATAAAAGATGTTGCCTCAAAAGGCGGAACAACAGAAGCTGCACTGAAAACTTTTGAAGAAAATGATTTCAAAAAAATTCTGCAGCAGGGAATTTTAAATGCCGAAAAACGTGCAAAGGAATTGAATGGGTAAATTTGAGATGATATCTCTCGCAGATTTTGCTGATTAAGCAGATTTTCTTCCATGCTTTTAATCTGCGAAATCTGTATAATCTGCGAGAATTTTTAAAATAAACAATTCTAAAATCTCATTTGGATTCCTGCGGAATGACAAACTTCATGTTGAATTATTCAACTACAAACTTTCTGAATCTAGTTTCCAAGACTCTTTTAATTTGCAAACCCAGAAACACTCCAAAAGTATTCAGCAAAATATCATCCACATCAAAAACCCCCAATCTTGAAAAATACTGCAGGGCTTCTATGTAAAGCAGAAAAACAGTGTACGGTAAAATAATGAATTTATAAAATTTCTTTAACATCATTTGCAAAGTTATTCATTTCAAAAGCATTAAATTTGGTGTGTTAAACTAATTTAATGAAATACGTCTTACTTACGCTCATTTCAGCGATGTTGCTGTCGGTTTCGTGGCCGACTTACGGAGTTCCGTTTTTTATATTTTTTGCCCTCGTTCCGCTTCTGATGATGGAACATAGTGTTTCTAAATTTTCAAATTACAGTAGAAAAAGCTGGGTTGTTTTCGGTCTTTCTTATCTGTGTTTTGTCATTTGGAATGTGGTAACAACAGGTTGGTTGTACGGATCAAAAAATCCGGACGGAAGTCATTCGATGATGGCGGTTTTATTTCCGGTTTTGGTCAATTCTTTTTTGTATTCTTTGGTTTTTCAATGTTATCATTGGTATAAAAACGCACAGGGAACGTATTGGGGAATGGCTTTTTTAGTAGCAATCTGGATGAGCTTTGAAAAATTTCATTTAAATTGGGAATTAACCTGGCCTTGGCTGAATCTTGGAAACGCTTTTTCAGATTACCCGAAGCTGATTCAATGGTATGATACTTTAGGATCAACCGGAGGAAGTTTCTGGATTTTGATTGTTAATTTATTGATATTTTACACCATCAGAATTTGGGAAGCAGGAAGAAAGAGAAAAGATTTAATCATTAATATTTCAGCAACAGTGCTTTTGATAGGTGTTCCGATGATTATTTCATTAATAAAATTTAATAGTTTTAATGAAAAACCAATTGGTGAAGTCAGTGTTTTAATGCTTCAGCCCGATCTTGATCCTTATAATGAAAAGTACAATAAAGACAGCATTACGATTCAGAATGAGCTTTTAAACTTGGCAGAAAAAAATACGAAGGGAAAAATCGATTATTACATCGCTCCCGAAACCGCAATCCCCGGAAGAGGTTCTATTTCTGAAACTGCTTTCGAAAAAAGTGACCTTTTAAATAACGTAAAAGGATTTCTTGCGAAACATCCCGGTTCTGTTTTTGCAACGGGTATTTCTTCTCACAAATATTTTTTAGATAAAAATAATGTTCCTACAAACGCTTATCAGATCAATGACGGAGTTTGGGTAGAAAGCTATAATTCTGCGGTGCAAATTATTCCAAATCAGAAAATTGAGGTTTATCACAAAGGAAAATTGGTTCCTGGTGTTGAGATTTTTCCTTACATGAATGTTTTAAAGCCACTTTTAGGCGATGCGATGATTAATCTGGGCGGAACGGTTGCTTCTTTGGGAACTGATAAAGAACGTGTTGCATTTTCAAATCCTTACAATAAAGGAAAGATTGCTCCGATTATTTGTTATGAAAGTATTTATGGGGAATTTGTAACCGATTATGTAAAAAAAGGCGCCAACTTTTTGGGAATTATGACGAATGATTCTTGGTGGGGCGTTACGGAAGGACACAAACAATTGCTTTCTTACGCAAAAATGAGAGCCATTGAAACCCGAAGAGAAATCGTACGTTCTGCCAACAGCGGAATTTCTGCACACATCAACGCAAAAGGTGAGATTTTAGGCGATACTTTTTACGGAGATCAGACCACTTTATTTGCTAAAGTTAATCTTTATGATGGCGAAACATTCTATGTAAGATCGGGAGATTTTCTTTCCAGAATTTCGGTTTTTGCTTTAGGATTTTTACTGTTTTATTTCCTTATTAAATGGTTTCAGAATAAAATGAAGAAAGAAAATAAAAAGTAAACTTTTAAATATTGAAAGTTTCATATAAATAAAAAACCAGCCTTTTTCGGCTGGTTTTCTCTGTTTAATTTAAGTTTAAAAAAATCAAATTCAAACTACTATTTACTTGATCATTAGTTTTTGGATCACCCAGTTGTTGTTAATTTTAATTTTCAGAATATACATTCCTTTCGGAAGATCAGAAACGGTAACCGACTGGTCATTATTGAGCTGTACATTCAGTTTTTTCCCATCGATCGAGTACACTTCTACTTCAGTTGCTTTTTCGCCTTTAATAAATACTTTTTCTGAAGCAGGATTCGGATAAATTGACAGCTTTGTTTTTGCTGAAAAATCATTTACACCCAATGTATTTTCTACCGAAGGATCAGAAAAAACTTTTGATGCATCAATTGATCTTACACTCCAATACACCTGCTGAATTGATGGATCTAAATTTAAAAACCAGGATGGCGTAGTGACAATATATTTTGCCACATCATGCGCTCCCGGAGTTGTGCCTACTTTAATTTCATATTGCAGCGCATTGACTGGTGTTTTATCATCTGTTGCGCCACTCCATGTAAAATTGAATGTATTTCCGGTTTTATTTACATTTAAATTCGTTGGAGC
>NZ_JBFRGA010000175.1:0-15726 GCF_052115105.1 Chryseobacterium sp. 2TAF14 | reverse complement strand
GAATTTCTTGATGATCTTCTCAAAAGTATTAATATTTCTGCTTGTAAACTGATCTTTCATACTTTTTTTTCCTAAAACTTTTCCAAAGCTGGAGTCTAATGTATTTCCTTTTAAAACCTGCCAGTAAAAATTAGTACCGACAATTTCTGCTTTTTCGTTTTCAGATTTTGAGGCATTTTCAAACTCACTCATCAGAATATTTTCTACATTTTCATTTCCCACAAAAGCATAGGTGTGAAAATCTTCTTTTTTTTCAAAAGGATTTTCGTTCCAGAACAATTCTGTTTCTTTTTCATTTTTAATAAACAGGAAAGCTTCGTAATTAAAATATTCAGACATTGCTTTTTCAAGAATCGTCTTCAGCTCGTCTTTGTTTTTGTCTGAGCTGAAAACAATATTTCCCGAAGCGAGAACTGAACTTACATTTTCCATTCCGGCATCTTTGAAAACCTGACAGACTTCCGCCATTTTCATATTCGTTCCTTTTACATTGACACCACGGAGAAAAGCACAGTATTTCATAAATTTAGGTTTTAGGTTTTAGGTTTTAGGTTTTAGGTTTTAGAAGTTAAGATTATTATTTAGGTATAAGCTGAAATTTTTGAATTTTTAAATAATTTAAATCTTTCAATTCTTCACTTTTACATACAAATTATAATCTGTTCCTGAAGGTTTTAGGTTGTAGATTTTTTCTAAAACAGGATATTCACTTTCTAAATGATTTTTTATTCTGAATTCATTCAGGAGACGGTAATTTTCTTTATAATAGGCTGAATCTTTATCTTCAAATAAATTTTTGTAGGAAAGAAGATATTTTGGTTTTCTGTTTTTTACTGTATTGATCCAATAATTCGGTTTATCTTTTTTAATTTCTTCCTGAATTTGCTTGTCGACCAAACCAACTTCATCGATCGTTTTTAAACCTGAAAAATAAGGAACATAACCTGCAGGTTCCAGAAAAATCCATTGTTTTTTATCTTTTTCATAGGTATTTAAAAATAATCCGATTGATCTTCTGTAGTTCCATTCACCATTTCCTGTTGCAATAGAATGTACCGTTTGGAAAGCCAACATCGGCAGAATATAAATCAAAATTAATAAAGTCACCCAAAGATTTCTTTTTGTTTTCTGTTCTAAAACGAAGATCAAGACCGGAACAAAAAGTAAGATCTGCGGAACCCAGTAATACCAATCGAACAAACTTTTTTGTGAGAGAAAAACAATTTGTTTTGTCCATGCAAAAAGGAAAATAATCCATAGGAAATAGTTTCTTTTTTTTCTTTGTCTTATTAAATAAATAAAACAAAGAAGTTCAAAAAGAGCAATCACAATGGTGATTGGATTAAAATCTCCCGGTAACTTCAGCATTCCCCAAAAGTTTCCGTAGTTTAACCTGAAATATTCTATATTCTGATGCAAAGTAAACACTTTATCGTAAGCCAGTTTTTTAGCAACAATCGTATTATTGACCAACTCACCGAAATAAAACCAGTTAAAAGAAACGCAGACTGCAACTCCTAAAATTCCACCTAAAATGTAACTCCATCTGATTTTTTTATTCCAAAAAATATCCACTAAAAATACAATTCCGAGAAAAATTACGGTATCAATTCTTGTAAACAATATTAACGTCGGAAATAAAATAAAAGCCCATTTTTTTTCTTTTTTAAAACCATAATACAATAATGCCATTTCAAGGAAAAACAGAATGCCGTATTCCATTCCGAGAATTGAAATCTTGATTGAAGGAGGTAAAATTCCAAATAAAAAGATGAAAATTGCTTTATGCCAATTGTTTTTAAATAAAAGATGTGACAGAAATAAACTTCCGATCGTAAAAAGCGTGGTATTGAAAATAAGTATCGGTTCTATAAAATTTTCTTTTCCGAAAATCAAGTTGAAAATATAGGAAACAAAAACGTACAAATGCGTTGTGGATGCCGAAATTTTCGTAGCTCCGTTGAAGCCGATCACTCCGTAATCCATTAAATTCTGAGCAACCCGCCAAGTGATAAATGCATCTTCCTGAATATGGTGCGTTAATAAAAAATAAAGCTTTGCAATAATGGCAAAAAATACGGCGTAGATCGGGAAATACTTATTTTGGGATTCAGACATTGCGTTTTTTTTAGTTCTGCAAAGATAATTCTAAATTTCAGGAATATCAACACAAAAAAAACGGAACCGAAGTTCCGTTTTAAGTATTTGTCTTATTGAGTTGCTTTGATGATCGCTGTGGTAATCTGATCTTCTTTTTCTTTAGCATAAGTAGAATCGAATGGTTCCATCACATCAAATAAATATTGATAGAAAGGTGTGATTTTCTGCACATTTTCAGATTCTTTCATTGCTTTTTCTTTGCCCATCTGCTGAAGATCTTTAATGAATACATTAAATTTCTTATCAATCGGCTCAATAGATTTCACAAGATAATTGTAAGCTTTCTCCTTCTGACCTATCTTTTTGTAAGCATCGGTTACCGAAGTCACCACTAATGAATATTCCATTGGCTTTGATCTCATCGGTCTTCCTACATACGCCTGCTCAGAACGGCTTAAAGATAAATAATAATCGTATTCTTCAAAAATTCCTTTTTTAAGAACTTCTGCAAGCTTCAGGGCTTTTGCTTCCTGTCCCGCAACAATATAACCGTAAACCATCGAACTTAAAGAACGTGGATCGTTGTATTTCTCAGCAGGAATTTCTTTAGAAGCAATATCTAATATTTCTAATGCTTTTGCTTTCTGACCGGATAGCGCTAAAGCTGCAGCTGCTCTACTTGCCGAACTTCTGTAGCTCATAATGTTTGAAGTTGCTGTTTCGTCGAAATGTACATTCAGGTCTTTAAAATTACCCCATTTGTAATTTTTTACAATATTGTAAAGTGAGTTTGCGTCTACTCTTCCCATTTCTCCGTCACTGCTTCTTGGTGTATGAATCGGAACCAGCCTGTAACTGAAGCCGTCAAACTGAAGATAATCGTCTAAGAAGAAAATATTTTCGCTTTCGTAAACTCCGCCTGATGAGAAGTTGATCGGGCGTTTCCAGTCGAAATTTGCCAAAATATCAAACATCATCAGGTTATTTTTATATAAAGTTCCTGATTTGTAATCTACCACAATCTGATCTACCGTATTTGGAAGATCTGAAGCTTTAATGATACCCGATTTTACAGCATTTGCTTTGTTTACAGGGATTACAAATTTGCTTACAGGAAGGAAGTTATATTTTTCGTAACGCTCTTCCCCAAAAATCATTTTTAAAACTTCATCTTTTTCAGGAGATTTTATTTTGATGAAATTGATCGCTTCTTTTAAAGTCATTGAATCCTGAGCCAAGTATTTCTCGAAAGGCTGAATCATGCTTTGCGGAGCTCCTGCTTCCTGAAGGTTTGCAATAATGTTTTTCCAGTCGTTATTTTTCATCAGATAAATCTGGTCGTTTACACCATCTCTGTAATCTTCGTGGGTAAGCTGACTAGGAATTGGGTTCGCATTATAGGTTTTTCTCTTTACCTGATCGATATTCCAAGGCGTTGAAAGCAGGGTAAAGTTAACCACTTTTACATCATCTCTGAATCTTTCGGTTTCCTGCATTGCCCAAACCGGATAGGTATCGTTATCACCATAAACAAATAAAATATCTTCTTTCGGCAAAGATTTTAATACCGAATAAGAATAATCATAAGCTGTATATCTGTTGCTTCTGTCGTGTACATTATAATTCTGGAAAGCCATCATAAACGGAACTCCCAATAAAATCACTCCAAAACCAATGTTTGCGGCATTAGATTTTACTTTAGACTGTAAATACCAAAGTATGGCTCCTGCTCCCAAACCGATCCAAATGGCAAATGCATAGAACGAACCAACCATTGCATAATCTCTTTCTCTCGGTTCAAAAGGTTTTACTCCGGTGTAGAAAATAATTCCGACACTTGTTAAAACAAATAATGATAAGATCGCATAGAATCTTCCGAAGTCTCTATTTAACTGGAAATAACATCCCAAAATACCTAAAAGTAAAGGTAAAAAGAAGAATGCAACTGTACTTTCATTCTTGTATTTTGCAGGCAAAGTTTCCTGATTTCCATTTAATAAATTATCTACTACAGGAATACCCGAAATCCAGTTACCTCTTGTAGTATCTCTGGTTCCTTCCAGGTCATTTTGTCTTCCAACGTAATTCCACATCAAATATCTCAGGAAATAATATCCATTCTGAAAATTGATAAAATAATCCATATTCTGCATCAAAGATGGCTTTTGAACAGTAATCAAATTATAAGGTCTTACTTTTAAATAATCTGAAGCAGTAATCGTTCCGTCTTCATATTTAGCTTTAAGCTCATTAAAAATTTCCTGTGCTTCCGGGCTGTCTGCAACATCTTCATTCCCGTAATTAAACTGAAAATCTGGTGCGCCATACATAGAAATGTAATTTGCCATTACATCTTTATCATCGTTAAACATTCTCGGCATTAAGCTTACATGAGACTTATTAAAAACATAGTTAAAACGTTCGCTAGTTTTTCTGTAAGTTCCTGTTTTTTCGTCTTTTTCGTAAACATCTCCGGTTTTAGTAGTTTTAAAACTACCATCTTCATTTTTTTCAATTCCGTTTGCATCCAAAAATGCGGTATAGTTTTGTCCGTAAATTGTAGGCCAGTCTCCGTATTGTTCTCTGTTATAATAATCAAGCATACCGATTGCAGTATCAGGATCATTAAGGTTCATTGGCGGGTTTGCGTTTGCTCTGATCGGAATTACCATCCAGCAAGAGAAACCGATAATCATATAAACCACAGACAAAGCTACCGTCTGAAAAATATTTTTCTTCGATTGTCTTGCATATTTTATAAAGAAATAGCAAAGCGCAACCATAATAATAAATCCTGCAATTGTTCCTGAGTGGAAAGGCAATCCTAAACCATTTACAAAGAATATTTCAAGCCTTCCGAATAAAGACATGATTACAGGGAAAATAATTTTAAATACAACAATTAAAATTCCTAAAGTAATCAGGTTGGCAAAAAGAAAATTCTTCCAGGTAAACTGATAATTTCTTGCGTAATATACTAAGCAAACCGCAGGAATTGCAAGCATTCCCATCATGTGAACTCCCACAGAAAGTCCTAAAATAAAGAAGATTAAAATAATCCATCTCTCATTGTCTTTCTCAAGATATTCGTTTTCCCATTTAGTGATCAACCAAACTAAAAGCGCAATAAACATCGATGCCATTGAGTACACTTCACCTTCCACTGCAGAAAACCAGAATGTATCTGAAAAAGTAAAGCATAAAGCCCCGATAACTCCTGCAAAAAGGATAGAAATCTCCTGATGTTTTGTGATTTCTTCAAAATCTTTGTTAAGAAGTCTTCTTACGAAATGAGTAATCGTCCAGAACAAAAACAAAATGGTAAATGCGCTGAATAATGCAGACATTGCATTGATAACGATTGAGTAATTTTCACCCTTACCTAAAGCAAAAATGGCAGCTACTGCTCCCACAATCTGAAATAAAGCAGCTCCCGGAGCATGCGTTACTTCTAATTTTACTGCCGAAGAAATGTATTCACCGCAATCCCAAAAACTAAAATTGGGTTCTATGGTCGATAAGTACGTGAAAAATGCAATGCTTTTTGTCCGCTTCGGATGACTGAAAGTAAAAATAAATCACGTATTTATATAATTAAAGAACTTATAATTAACTAAAAGTTTAGAAATTATTTATTTTTTTGTATTTTTGCGGTCAGATTTTTATTGAAAAATAACAAATAATGAGTAATGTTTACGATAATATTCTTGGCTTGATTGGGAGTACGCCTTTGGTAAAACTTAATACCGTAACAAAAGAAATTCCTGCAACCATCTATGCTAAGTTAGAATCATATAATCCTGGACATTCCACTAAAGATAGAATCGCACTTCATATTATAGAAAACGCTGAGAAAAAAGGTTTATTAAAGGAAGATTCTGTAGTTGTAGAAACCACTTCAGGAAACACCGGTTTTTCACTTGCAATGGTTTGCATCATTAAAGGATACAAATGTATTTTGGCAGTGAGCGACAAAACAAAACCCGAAAAAATAGCTTATCTTAAAGCTCTTGGTGCAACAGTTTATGTATGTCCTGCGAATGTACCTGCGAATGACCCGAGATCATATTATGAAGTAGCTAAGAGAATTGCTGCGGAAACTCCAAATTCTGTTTACATCAACCAGTACTTTAATGAGCTGAATATTGATGCACACTACAATACGACAGGTCCTGAAATTTGGGAGCAGACTCAAGGAAAAATCACTCATCTTTTTGCATGCACGGGAACAGGTGGTACTTTATCCGGTTCTGCAAAATTCTTAAAAGAGAAAAACCCAAACATCAAAATTATCGGTGTTGATGCAGATGGCTCTATTTTGAAAAGTTATCACGAGACTGGTGAAATTCACAAAGAAGATGTACATCCTTATCAGATCGAAGGAATGGGCAAAAACCTGATACCTTCTGCTCTTTTGTTTGATAAAATCGATGAATTTGTAAGAGTAAATGACGAAATGTCGGCTTACAGAACCAGAGAGATCGCTCTTAAAGAAGCAATTATGGGAGGTTATACAACCGGTGCTGTTACACAAGGATTAATGCAGTATGCCAACTCTCATCAGTTTTCAGAAAACGATTTCGTTGTTTTGATCTTCCCGGATCACGGATCCAGATATATCACCAAAGTTTACAGTGACAAATGGATGGAAGAGCAAGGTTTTATCAATAATTGTTTCCACAATTACGATGAAGTTTTCAAGACAGAAATCATCAAATAAATTTTAAAAAAGATACAAATAAAGCCTTTTTTGTAATTCACAAAAGGCTTTTTTACTTAAAAAATTACGAATATAATGTTGGATATTTTTGAAAGAATAAAAGAAAATCCGGGACCTCTTGGACAGTTTGCAGATTATGGTGAAGGGTATTTTATTTTCCCTAAATTAGAAGGACCAATCGGGCCGAGAATGCAGTTTCAGGGAAGAGAAGTGATTTTCTGGAGTGCTAATGATTATCTTGGAATGTGTAATCATCCCGAAGTTTTGGAAGCAGATGCAAAAGCTGCCGCAGAATACGGAATGTTTTATCCGATGGGAGCAAGAGCAATGTCTGGCGAAACGCATCAACATTTGCAACTGGAAAAAGAATTGGCAGAATTCGTACAAAAAGATTCAGCATATTTATTAAATTTCGGTTACCAGGGAATGGTTTCTACCATCGATGCTTTGGTAAGCAGAAATGATGTGATTGTTTACGACGTAGATTCTCACGCTTGTATCGTAGACGGTGTAAGACTTCACGCCGGTAAAAGGTTTACTTACAGACACAATGATATTGAAAGTCTTGAAAAAAATCTTAAAAGAGCTACAAAAGTTGCAGAAGAAACCGGAGGCGGTATTTTAGTAATTACTGAAGGAGTTTTCGGAATGAGAGGACAACAAGGTAAACTAAAAGAAATCTGCGAACTAAAATCAAAATACAACTTCAGACTTTTAGTAGATGATGCACACGGATTCGGAACTCTTGGTGAAACAGGAGCCGGAGCTGGAGAAGAGCAAGGATGTCAGGATCAGATTGACGTTTATTTCTCAACTTTTGCAAAATCTATGGCTGGTTTCGGAGCATTTATCGCAGGAGATAAAGAAATTATCAGATATTTGAAATTCAATTTAAGATCTCAGATTTTTGCTAAATCTTTAACAATGCCAATGGTAATCGGAGGTTTGAAAAGATTGGAATTGCTAAGAACAAGACCTGAAATTAAAGCTAAACTTTGGGAAAATACCTTAAAATTACAAAACGGACTTAGCGAAAGAGGTTTCAACATCGGTGATACCAATACTTGTGTAACTCCGGTAATGATGCAGGGTTCTCCGGTAGAGGCAACTTTATTAGTTAAAGACTTGAGAGAAAATTACGGAATCTTCACATCTGTAGTGGTTTATCCTGTAATACCTAAAGGAATGATTCTACTGAGATTAATTCCTACCGCTTCTCACACAGATGCAGAAATTAACGAAACATTAGCTGCGTTTGATGCGATTCACGATAAACTGAAAAGTGGATATTACAAAGATCAGGAGCAAAAATTATTATCTGAACAAGGTTTAAGTTTCAAAGAAATTTAAGACTAAACATAATTTTTTATAATTGCCACGAATACACGAATATTTATTTGTGCATTCGTGGCAAAACTTTTCAGAATCTAAGTGTATTCATAAAGATTTAGAATAAATTTGCAAAAAAATTCCTTTTGAAAGATCTTCTTCTCATCACTCCACCTTTCACGCAACTCAACACTCCTTATCCGGCGACTGCTTATATTAAAGGTTTTCTGAATACCAAAAATATTTCAAGCTATCAAATTGATTTGGGGATCGAAGTGATTTTAGAGTTATTTTCAAGAGACGGAATTCAAAAAATTTTTAATACCAAAATTGATCTGCGGAATATTTCAGAAAACTCCCAACGAATTTTTGCTTTAAGAGATGAATATTTAAAAACAATTGATCAGGTAATTTTATTTCTACAGAATAAAAATCCTACTTTGGCAAGACAGATCTGCTCGATGAATTTTCTTCCCGAAGCTTCCCGGTTCAACCAGTTGGATGATATGGAATTTGCTTTTGGAAATATGGGACTTCAGGATAAAGCTAAACATTTGTCTACTTTATACTTAGAAGATTTATCTGATTATATTGTTGAAAATGTAGATTCAGATTTTGGATTTAGCAGATATGCCGAAAGATTAGGTAAAAGCGCCAATTCTTTTGATGAATTATATTCAAAACTGAATGATTCTCAAACGTTTATTGACGATTTTACTTTAAAAATTCTCAATGAAAAATTAGAATTGGTTCAGCCAAAATTAGTATGTTTTTCAATTCCGTTTCCCGGAAATTTGTATTCAGCTTTTCGGTCAGCAAAATTTATCAAAGAAAATTATCCTCACATCAAAACGGCAATGGGTGGCGGTTTTCCGAATACAGAATTAAGAGAAATTAAAGACCAAAGAGTTTTTGAATTTTTCGATTTTATTACTTTAGATGACGGCGAAGTTCCTTTGGAATTAGTTTATGAAAATGTTTGTCATTCTGAGCAAAGCGAAGAATCTCATTTCAAAAGAACTTTTTTAATTGAAAACCAAGAAGTTACTTACAAAAATAATTCTACCAAACACGATTATAAACAATCGGAAATAGGAACTCCCGATTATACTGATTTACAGTTAGATAAATATATTTCAGTTATTGAAATTGCCAATCCGATGCACAGTTTGTGGAGCGATGGAAGATGGAATAAATTGACAATGGCACACGGTTGCTATTGGGGAAAATGTACTTTTTGCGATATTTCTTTAGATTATATAAAAATTTATGAACCCATTTCTGCCAAAATTTTGGTTGACAGAATGGAAGAATTAATTAAAACAACCGGCGAGACCGGATTTCATTTTGTAGATGAAGCCGCTCCTCCCGCTCTGATGAGAGAAGTTGCTTTGGAAATTTTATGCAGAAATCTTGTGGTAACCTGGTGGACAAATATTCGTTTTGAAAAAAGTTTCACTCAGGATTTATGTTTTCTCTTAAAACTTTCGGGTTGCGTTGCGGTTTCGGGCGGACTTGAAGTTGCGAGTGATCGATTGTTGAAATTAATTGATAAAGGAGTTTCCGTAGATCAGGTTGCGAAAGTTACCAAAAATTTTACCGAAGCAGGAATTATGGTTCACGCTTATTTGATGTATGGCTACCCGACTCAAACCGTTCAGGAAACGGTGGATTCTTTGGAAATGGTTCGTCAATTATTTGAAATGGGAATTTTACAGAGCGGTTTTTGGCATCAGTTTGCGATGACGGCGCATTCTCCGGTCGGGCAAAACCCTGAAGAATTTGGAGTGACTCCAATTAAGCAAGAAATTTTGTTTGCTAATAATGATATTGATTTCAAAGACAAAACTGGAATCGATCACAGTAAATTTAGTTTTGGTTTAAAAAAGTCTTTATTCAATTTTATGCACGGAATTAATTTTGAAATTCCATTGCAGGATTGGTTTGATTTTAAAATTCCAAAGACAACTATTCATCCAGATTACATTCACGATTGTTTGTTGGATGAAGACCAATTTAGTTTTAAAGGAAATTCTAAAGTTATATTTTTAACAAAAAACGTAATCGCTGAGAATTACGTAAAAACAAAAAAACAAAACTCTTGGGCGTACACGGCTAAAGCCAATTGAAATTGAACCTACAAAAAACGGGCTAAAGCCCGTTTCTATTGAATCATTAAATATTCAAATTATTTTTTATCTTTTTCTACGCCATCTTTTACGACTTCACCCACGATTATTTTATCCTGAACCTTAATAAAATTGGGATCTAAAATTGCCATTCTCTCGGCAAGTGCTTTGTAAGTAGGAAATTTCAGAATCGAAGCCCGACCCGACATTTCTCTATATAAAGTAAAAACTTTTCCACCTGCTGTTGTAATTCTTTTGGTCGTTGTACTGTATCGACCAACCAATTTACTTTTGGCATCATACATTTCAATGTCAACAAAAGTTTTATCTGAAATGGTATCTTCAGAGCCAAAACTTACAGGTAAATTGGTGAAATACCCGACCGGAACGCCATTACTCAAAATTTCCCCGACATTATTGACCGTAATATTTAATCTGTCAATTTTAGATCTTGTGGTATAAGCTTCTTTTGTTTTGGTATCGAGTTTACGTTTCGGCATATTTTTGAAAAGCTCATCCAGATTTTTTATGTTGATTCCTCTTTCATCGATAATCTTCAACCCTTTGATGCAAGTATAGACAGCAGATTTTTCATCTCCGGAAAATGCAGACGGAGAAATGTAATCTATATCTAAAGTTTTTTCACGATTATAGATTCGATTCAACTTCACATAACTATCTCGTACAGAATCTACTACGCTTTTATCGACAAACTCCATCGTGAAAATGGGGGTTTCCTTCAAATCCATAAAAGTGTATTCACCAGATTTGCTTGAGATTTTTGCAACATGAATTCCGTCTAAACTAACAATGCCTCTTTTCGTTTTAATAATTTGAGCATTTAGAATGAAGCCCAAAATTGTAAAGAACATGATTAAACTTTGTTTCATAAAATCAGATTTTACAAAGCATAAAAAAAGTGTAAACAAAGTTACACTTTTTTGAAAATATATTTAGCTTCGATTTTAATTATTCGCAAAGGATAATTCCTTTATCGTGATTAAATTCTACAACACCGCTTTTTATAGGATACGTATAAACTTCGTTTTGATTTTCATTTTCTTTGGTGAAGTTTTTAGCATAAGCTTCATCTACAGACTTTGTAAAAAGCTTTACTTTTCCGCCTGATAATGAAGAAACAATTCCTGCGTGGTTTTTCATTAAATGGAATTCACCATTTTTTCCCGGCAGCAATACTGAGTCTACTTCTCCTTCAAAAACTACGTATTCTGGTGTTAAAATTTTTATATTCATTTTTATGAAATTATAGATTATAGATTTTAAATTATAAATTATTGAAATTCAATCTAAAATCTAAAATTTAACATTTAAAATTTCTTAAGCGTTATCAGCCAACATTTTTTGTCCAGCTTCGATCGCTTCTTCGATAGTTCCTTTCAGGTTGAAAGCAGCTTCCGGTAAGTGATCCAATTCACCATCCATAATCATGTTGAATCCTTTGATCGTATCTTTGATATCAACCAATGATCCAGGAATACCTGTAAACTGTTCTGCAACGTGGAAAGGCTGAGAAAGGAATCTCTGAACTTTTCTTGCTCTGTAAACTACCAATTTATCTTCTTCTGAAAGCTCTTCCATACCAAGAATTGCAATGATATCCTGAAGCGCTTTGTATCTCTGAAGAATTTCTTTTACTCTTTGAGCACAGTTATAATGTTCTTCACCGATAATTTCCGGAGCCAAGATTCTTGATGTAGAAGCCAATGGATCTACCGCCGGATAAATACCTAATGAAGCAATTTTTCTATCTAATACTGTTGTTGCATCTAAGTGAGCAAATGTTGTAGCAGGAGCCGGGTCAGTTAAGTCATCCGCAGGTACGTAAACCGCCTGTACTGAAGTAATTGAACCATTTTTAGTAGAAGTAATTCTTTCCTGCATTGCACCCATTTCAGATGCCAAAGTTGGTTGGTAACCTACCGCAGAAGGCATACGACCCAAAAGTGCAGATACCTCAGAACCAGCTTGTGTAAAACGGAAGATATTATCTACGAAGAAAAGTACGTCTCTACCTTGTCCTGTTTCACCACCGTCTCTGTAGTACTCAGCTAAAGTAAGACCAGAAAGTGCTACTCTCGCTCTTGCTCCAGGTGGCTCGTTCATTTGTCCGAAAACGAATGCAGCTTTAGAATCTTTCATCGCTTCTAAATCTACTTTAGAAAGATCCCAACCTCCATTTTCCATAGAGTGCATGAAATCATCACCGTATTTAATAATACCTGATTCTAACATCTCTCTCAAAAGGTCGTTTCCTTCTCTCGTTCTTTCACCTACACCGGCAAAAACAGAAAGACCACCGTGTCCTTTTGCAATATTGTTAATCAACTCCTGAATCAATACCGTTTTACCTACACCTGCACCACCGAACAAACCAATTTTACCTCCTTTTGAGTAAGGCTCAACTAAGTCGATTACTTTAATACCTGTAAATAAAACTTCTGCAGAAGTTGAAAGTTGATCAAATTTCGGAGCTGGTCTGTGAATAGGAAGACCACCTTCTTTAGAAATTTCCTGAATTCCGTCGATAGCATCACCAACAACGTTGAATAGTCTTCCATTTACCGCATCACCGATTGGCATGATAATAGGATTTCCGTATCCGATTACATCCTGACCTCTTTTAAGACCATCAGTTGCATCCATTGCGATACATCTTACGGTATCCTGACCAATATGCTGCTCTACTTCTAATACTACTTTTTCACCGTTTTCTTTTGTAATCTCCAAAGCATCATAGATACTAGGAATAGCTTCTACATTATTAAAAACTACATCGATTACAGGACCAATAATTTGAGAAATTTTTCCTTTAATTTGGTTTGCCATTGCTAAATTTTTTCTTGGTGCAAATATAATGAATCTTCACAAACCTGCAATTGCTAAAAAAAAGATTTTTATCATACTTTTTAAACAATTTAGCAATATAAAAATCTACCAATTTACCAATAAATTTCTCCGTACAATATCTTATTTTGTTACATTAATAGATTGTTAAACTGTTACATTGGTACATTGTTACATTATACTTATATTTGCAGTCAAAATTTTTTCATCTTGAAAGTTTTCAGAAATTTTAGTGATTATCCTTCCCAAAAGCCTTTAGCATTATCATTGGGAATGTTTGACGGAGTACATCTTGGTCATAAATGTATCATCGACGAACTAAAAAAAGTGGGTTCGGCTCATCATCTGGAAACTGCGGTCCTTACCTTTTGGCCGCATCCGAGATTTGTTTTTAATCCTAATGAAGACTTAAAACTTCTTAATACTTTGGATGAAAAAACTTTATTGATGGAGAAATACGGCATCCATAATTTATTTCTGAAAGAATTTGATGAAGAGTTTAGAAATCTTACCGGTGAAGAATTTGTTCGTCAGATTTTAATTGAGAAATTAAATGTAAAATATTTAATTATCGGCTACGATCATTCTTTTGGTAAAAATAAAAGCGGAAATTTTGAATTGCTTCAAAAGCTTTCTAAAGAATTAGATTTTGAGGTCGAGCAAATGGAAGCTATAAACATCCACGAAAATAATATCAGCTCAACAAAAATCAGAAATGCTTTATTGGCAGGTAATATTTTGGAGGCAAATGAAATGTTGGGGTACTCCTATTCGATTTCCGGAACTGTTGTTCACGGTAAAAAAATCGGCAGAACAATTGGTTATCCAACCGCAAATATCGAAACTGAAAACCTTAAATTACTTCCTAAAAAAGGTGCGTATATCGTTGAAGTTTTTGTAAAAGGTCAGCAATATAAAGGAATGTTGAGCATTGGAACAAACCCAACTGTAAACGGAGAAAAATTAACCGTTGAAGTTTATATTCTGGATTTTGAAGGTGATATTTACGATGAAAAAATCACTGTGAAATTCAGAGATTTTCTTCATGACGAAATTAAATTTGAAGGTTTAGAGAAATTGATTGAAAGATTGGATGAGGATAAAAGATTAACGGAAGAATTTGAGTTTTAAATAAATCCTATTTTAGTTTTCTAATTCTAACGGATTTGCAAATTTTTTATTTTCTGCCCTTGCTTTTTCCCTTTCTTTCTCTCTTTGCCTTACTATTTCCTTTCCTTCTATAATGATTGTTCCATAACTTGCAAGTACAGCCGCTGCATTGGCATTGGCATTTTCCTGAGCCTTTTTTAGTTTTGCCTGTGTCGTTTCTATAGCTTCGGAATATCTGCTTTTCTTAATGTTAATTAATTTTCCTTTTAATTTAGAATCCGGCACTGATTTTACTAATTCAAAATCAAAATCTCCTTTATCATCAGTTATTTTTATGATTAATCCTGGTAATCCACTAAATTTCATTGGTCCATATGGAAATGGAATTTCTGGAGAATACCATGCAATCCAGTTTCTTCCTTTAAACCTGACTTCCGCTTTTTTACAATTAATAGAATTAATTATTTTTGTTTCATTAATAAGCTTCCAATTCTTTATTACAGGTTCTTTATAGGTTAATAGCGACAATCCGGCTGTATCAAAAAATTGTATATTATCGTTTGACTGTATGATGGTAAAATTGAAATTTGTTTTTGGAATCACAGTTCCTTTTTTCCATCCCAAAGTTATACTTCCATCGGAATTTTCTGTCCTTGTTCCAGAATTCGCCATTACCGAATCACCTTTCAACGATATGGTACTTGCAAAAAACGAATGCTTGTCAGTTATTTGTAATAAAAAAAGTTCTTCTTTTCTATTTTCTGTTCGTGTGTCAAATTTAGCTTTTAACAGATAAATAAACTCACCACGCAAAGTATCTTTTTTGTATAAATGAGCATGAAAAAAAACAGCGCAAAATAAAAATAAAAGACTAAATGATTTTTTATTATAATACATAGAATTTGTTCTCATTTAAAAATTGCACTTATAGCTATTTCGCTATAAATGCAGAACATAAATTAAGCTAGGTGTTCAACATCAGAACCACTGTAAACTGGTTTTTTACAGTAATACGCTTCAAGCTTTGCTTCCCATTCGTCAACTTGCTGATAAGTCCAATCTTGAGTAGTCATAGCTGATACTCCACAAGAGGTTTCTACAAAAAAAGTTCTCTTTTCGCCTGCCTTTACTGTTTTAAGATCATTGCGAGATAATTTTTTAAATTTTTTCATCGTAATAAATTTTTTAATAATTAAAATTGTGTTAAACTTTTTTGCGCATTTGGGTTTGAACACCTCAAAGAAAAAAAGAAAAAATGAGATTCACAAAATTAAATATCACTTTTTTTAGAAAAATTTATTATGTTAACTAGCTTATTTTATATATTTTACAAATCTTTTTAATTCACTTTAATGAAAATAATTAATATTATTTCGTGGAAATTTATTCTGAGCTAAATTCAATAGGAGAAATTTATCTTTTTTAATAATTAAAGATTTTTTTTGTGAGCGATTTAAAAACGAGATTAAGAAT
>NZ_JBFRGA010000174.1:0-5860 GCF_052115105.1 Chryseobacterium sp. 2TAF14 | reverse complement strand
GGAGAACCTACCGTTGTACAATGGTATAATAATGATGATGCAAAAAATTTCCGTGTGATGATAATCGGTTTTGACGAAAATAATGATTTGTTATACTACAATGAAGTTTTAAAATAAAACATTAATTAATTTACCTTAATAAAACAAAATAAGCTCTCATAATTGAGAGCTTATTTGTTATAGATAAGTTAAAACAGTTATTCTTCTTTAATGAATTTTTTCTGTACCTGTCCTTTCACATCATCAATATCAATGACGTAAACTCCGCTGATAAGTGCACTTACATCAATTTTATTATTAACGATTAATCCGCTAGATACTAATCTTCCGGCAGCGCTATAAATTTTATAATTTGCCTTTTCACTAATATTTTTCACGTTTAATACAGATTTTACAGGGTTTGGATAAATCAAAATATCGTTCTGATTAACGGAATTAGCAGCTGGTAACTTAGATATTCTTACCGTATAATCTTCTACTTCCCCGTCGTCAAAACTGATACAGTTAACAGGGATAGCTCCTTTAGCCATCGCTACTCTCATCACAACGTATTTAGAATTGGTCATGCTAATGAATGCATCTGATGGTACGCTGAATGTTGCGCTTGCAGTAGAGTTTGAATTTGGGCCGTCTGCAAGGATTCTTTCATCAAGATCAAATTCTCCGTTTCTGTTGAAGTCGATCCAGACTGCAAGTCCGGAATCTGCTCCCTGAGTTTTATCAATCGTAATTTGATTTCCTGCTGATCCCTGAATTAATTCAATGAATTTTGTAGGATCGCCCGTAAAATCAGAATAAGTACTTCCCGTTGAAACATTGATCATTTCTGGTTTACCATTCGGTTTAGCAGTAACTTTTGAAATATATTCTGATGCAGAATTATTTGAATGCATCTGGCAATAAATCACTGTAGGTGTTGTAAAGTAGTAGAGCGGAGTAAAATTACCCGGAGTTCCGCTGCAAACATTTGCCACCTGCATTTCATATTTAGTTAATTCTAATAATCCTGTTATTACATACGTATTTGTATTTACCGGAACATTTGTCCAGCTCGGAATACCAACTTTTCTGTATCTCAGAATGTAAGTAGCACCCGGGAAAGAATCCCAAACTACTTCTGCCGTTGTAGGAGTTATTTGGGTAATGGTAAATCCTGGAGGAGGTACTTCACAAACTCTTACCGTTGTAAATATCTGTGTATTTGCCCATGGATTAGGATTTGTTTCGCCATTACAAATGCTTGCTACCTGAACCTCATATGTTTTATAAGATTCAAGATTTGGTATAGTATAAGTGTTCACTGGCGGTGGAGGTAATGTAGGAGTATTCCACGGAATCGTTCCAACTTCTCTCCATCTTAAAACATAAGTAGCATTTGGAACAAGCGGATTCCATGTTACGATTGCTGAGTTTGATGTAATATTAGATATCACAACGTTTGGTGGTGTAGGATCGCATCTTGTTGTAAATGTTTGTATCGGAGTAAAAGCACCTGTTCCTCCGCTTCCACATACTGCAGCTACTCTAATTTCATACATTGTAGCAGGCGTTAATCCCGTAATACTTACCGGTGGATTTCCCCCTAAAACTGAAAGGTTCATTGTCGTCCATGCAGAAGCAGGAGTGGTTACCGGTCTGTATTCTAAAATAAATGCATTGTTATTTGCTGCAGGAGTCCAGTTTACAACAACTGAATTATGAGTTATTGTAGTAAAAGTAGGAGCTCCCGGAGTAGTATTGTTACAAGGTCTTAATCTTACGGCATAATCTTCAACTTCTCCATTTCCTGCATCCTGACACATCACTGGTGCACTTCCTCTTTTCAGAACAACTCTCATTGTTGTAGTATTCGTTCCTGTATAAACTCCTGTTGACGGAACATCAAATGTTGCGGTTACCGGAGTTGTGGTATTGGAAGGGGTGATCATTATTTTTTCACTATCTGTAAATACTCCGTCTCTATTCCAGTCGATCCAGGCATGTACAGAGTCACCGTACGTAGTTCCTGTCCAAGTTTTTGATACTGAAATCTGATTACCTACAGAACCTATCTCAAGATTAATTAATGTTTGAGGTGTGGTATAACTGATGTAATTAGTTTGAAGTGAAGCATTTTCCATAATTGGAAAATTTACAGGAGTTACTTTTACATTAGAAATATGATCGTTTGTTCCTGTACCAGTCATATTACAATATGTAACAGGCGGTGTGGTAAAATTTAACGATGGAGAGAATGCTCCCTGTGTTCCACCGCAAATAGTTGCCACCTGTACCTGATAAGCAGTTTGCTCAGTCAGGTTAGTAATTGTATGAAAACTCTGCCCTGCAGGAAGTGTTAATCCTGCTGCACTTGGCAACCACGCTCCTGTAGTTCCTTGTCTCCATCTGATAACATACGTAGCATTTGCTGTAGGCATCCAAGATACATATGCTGAAGTATGAGTAAGGTTACCTACTGCAATACTTGTTGGAGGCGCAGTAGTACATGGCTGAAGATCAATAAACTTAACCTGGTAATCTTCTACTTCCCCATTACTGGTAAGATTAGCGCAAGCATCTGCCGGAGTAAGGAAATATACGATTACACGCATTTTAATTTTACTGGTTCCGATATAAGCATTCGCAGGTACGTCGAAATTAGCGGTTACAGGAGTTGTACTAGAATAACCAAGATTCATAATTCTTTCACCTCCTGCAGTTCCTACAGGATTGTTATTAAAAATTCCGTCACCGTTAAAGTCAATCCATGCATAGGTAGAATAAGTTCCTGAATTAATAGTTCTTCCAACTGACAATGTATTGTTAGCCGAATTTCTTAATAAAGTGATTGTTTTTGATGGATCATTAGAATAATCTGTATAAGTACTTGCTCCGGAATTATTAGACGTGGTCGGAACATTTGTTCCGATCATGGTAATATTACTGATATACGCATTGGTTACTGATGCCGTTCCTGAACTACAGTATGTAAGAGCCGGAGTGGTAAAAGGAACTGGCGCAGAAAATGCTCCCTGAGTTCCGCAAATTGTAGCAATTTCTACTTCATATTGGGTTTGCTCAGTAAGTCCGGGAAGCTGAACATTATTTGTAAATGGAGTGGTAACATTAATCGTTTGCCATGCTCCGGATGGTAAAGTTCTATATCTTACCACATAAGTTGCGTTCTGCGTTGCTGTCCAAGATACTGATGCAGAATTAGACGTAATATTGCTTACTGCAATATTTGAAGGAGGTACATTTGTACACGAAGGTAAAACAGTACCGGTAAGTTGTAGCCTTGGTAAAACCGCATATCTGCTTGTTGCTGTAGGAGGATTCAGCGGATCTGGATTGGTTGTTGTATTATAATAAAGCATTCCTCTGTTAGGTCCTGCAGAATAGCTTCCCCAATTGGCTGTACAAGATGTTCCTGTAGTATTTTCATCTACTGCAATCACTACATTACTTGTTCCGTCCCAAAGAAATGGTGTTGCTAATGGAATCTCAACCCAGCTTCCTGCAGCCATTACAGGCAATGTTCCGGTATAGACCTGAGTCATCGTTGCGGCAGGGATCCAGCTTGTAGTCGTAGCAAAATCATTTTGAGCAGTGTTTCCCATATAAACTACCCATTGGTTATAATTTGCCTGAGTTGCTGCAATAGTAGATACGAAAAACTTTATTGATGTAATCATGTTATTTGTTCCAACTGCACCCGCAATTTCTGTTGCTGTATAAATTTGTTGAGAATAGTTGTATCCCGAGCAAGAATATACCGGCAAATATGCATGCGTTGAAGTTCCTACTCCCACCTGTCCAGGAGTGAATGGCTCACCTTCGACCCACAAAGATTTATCTGAAGCAGAGCATACCGACCGAACCCACCAATAGTAGGTACTTCCTGAAGCCAAAGGTGTAATGTTAGCTGAAAGCCCGGGAACAATAGTTCCTGTTGTTCCAGCATTTGGAGACGCACTATTGGTACTGTAATAGTATTCATATCCGCCTGCAGGAGCCGGAGCCGGAGCTAAAGGAGCCGCCCAATTCAATGTAGCGGAATTAGGAGTAACATTTGTCGCTAAGGCAGTAACAGGTTCAAAACAAGTTGGCGCCTGGATTACCTGAACTTCATCTAAAAGCACATCGTCGTAAAAATAACCATCACCCAAAACATCTTTGTCAACAGTAAATTTAAGCTGTACTGTTGTACCGACATAGCTTGCAGCAAGGGGGATTCCTACAGTTCTCCATTCCGGAGCATTACTGTTATCTGACCATATTTCAACCCAGCCGCTTCCGTTATTTACTTCAACCTTCATCCTGTTATTTTCATAATTTGGAAGCGTTCCTGTAGCCGAGGTAAGATGGTTTTTAAACCATTCAAATTTCACATAAGGATTTGTCAATCCGGTCAGATTAATCTGCGGACTGATGAGCTCAACCGTGTGTATATTGTCATACGGTGAGCTTGCATCTACCCAGGCAAAAGTTCCTGCAGGTTTTCCTCCATTTCCAGTTGCACCATAACCTGCAGATGCACTAAATCTCCATTTAACATACAAGCTTGTTGATGTGGATGTAGGGTTTTGACTTGTCCAGCAGGAAGGCAATGCTCCCGTACTGAAAGACTGTAAAAATGGGACGGGGACGGCAGTACATTGAGCCGAGACCCTGAGCTGAAAACACAGCAAAATCCCCAGAAAAATTAAAAATCTGTTCATAATAGTATGGAATATAGAATAGTTTCGTAATTGAGCGATAGAGGCAAGATGCTTATATGAAGAAACATCTGGATTTTTAGTTATCAAAGAAATATAAGAAGTAAAAATTCTCTTCATAGGCATACAATTTACTGGCACCGTACAAATATAGTATTTTTATTCATATCATAACATAATTACACAAAACAATTGTATAATCTTTTAAAAATGAAAATTATTCATCTTTTCATACAAAATAATATTTTTAATTCATTTATACGAAACAGTAATATGTTTGTTAAAAAATCTCAAAAAGCTTAATTACCATTCATACCTATTTTATTCCTTCTGAAAAAGTCAGTATTTTAGCCCTCTAAAAAAGCCTCATGACTGTAACGGGATTTATATACAAAACACTCAACTTATCCGATAAAAGTATTAATGCTACTTTAAAATTATTGTCTGAAGACTGCACCATTCCTTTTATTTCCCGTTACCGAAAAGATGCTACCGGAAATTTAGATGAAAATCAAATCGAGCAAATCTCAAAACTCAGCAAGCAGTTTGAAGACATTATAAAACGAAAGGAAAGCATTTTAAAATCTATAGAAGAGCAAAATGCTCTGTCTTCTGAATTAAAGCAAAAAATCGAAGAAAGTTTTGACATCCAAGAATTGGAAGACCTCTATTTACCTTTCAAAAAACGCAGAAAAACCAAAGCAGATTCTGCAAAAGAAAAAGGTCTTGAGCCTTTAGCCAAAATCATTATGAGCCAAAAAGCTCAGGATATACAGTTTGTCGCTGCAAAATATCTTAATGATCTGGTTTCTTCCGAAGAAGAGGCTTTACAGGGCGCAAGAGACATTATGGCAGAATGGATTAATGAAAACATGTACGTCAGAAAAAATCTGCGTCGTCTTTTCCAGCGCAAAGCTGTTGTAACTTCAAAAGTGGTGAAAGCTAAAAAAGATGATGAGGCAGCTCAAAAATTTTCACAATATTTCGAATGGGAAGAAAATCTCAACAGAACTCCTTCTCACAGGCTTTTGGCAATGCTCAGAGCAGAAGCCGAAGGTTTTGTAAAAATAAATATCGAAATCGACAAAGATGAAGCTTTGGATTTCATAGAAAATGCCATTATCAAATCTAAAAATGAGAGTTCAGAACAGATTGCTTTAGCC
>NZ_JBFRGA010000173.1:0-5889 GCF_052115105.1 Chryseobacterium sp. 2TAF14 | reverse complement strand
GGATTCATCATTTTCGTCATTTTAATGTACAACCGAAAACAACTTCTTTATCTAAAAGAAAAACAACTCAAAGAATCTGAATACCAAAACCAGCTACTTCAAAAAGAGCTCGAAAAGCAAAAATATATTGAGGCAGAACGCGAAAGAATTTCTCATGATATGCATGATGATCTTGGAGCGGGAATTTCGGCGTTGAAGCTTCAGGCAGAATTTTTGAAACAACGGGCCGAAAACGAAGACTTAAAAAACGACATAGATGAACTTCTGAAAACCTCCGAAGAGATGAATGTTTCGATGCGCGAAATGTTGTGGAGCCTTAATTCGGGGAATGATACACTGGGAAGTTTTGTAGAATATTCGAAAATCTATGCACAGAATTTTCTTAAAAAAACAAAAATTCAGCTGAACATTGAAGATGAAAATGTAATTTCTGAAACGACTATTACTACTGAACAGAGAAGGAACCTATTTCTATGCCTTAAAGAAGCGCTCAATAATGTCTATAAACACAGCCAATCTGATCAACTAAAACTGACGTTTATACAAAAAGATAAAAAATTTATGATGGAAATTTCCGACAACGGAATAGGAATAAATAAAGAAAAGCCCGAAGGAAACGGTCTTAGAAATATGAAGCGGAGAATGCAGGAGCAAAACGGTCATTGCGAGATTACCACCGAAAACGGAACACATTTGTTTTTCAGGATAGATTTGTAAATATTTTTTTTAAAATAAATAAAAGCAGCATCATTTTTTGTGATGCTGCTTTTTCTTTTGTGAGAATCACCCGTTTGTGTAATTGATTGAAAAGGTTTTAAATAGGAATTTTGCAATGACAAAAACTAATAGCTATTTCAATAATTATTAACACTAAAGTAAATTACTATGAACACTGAAGAATTAATTAAAAAATTAACAGAAGAATTTGAAACTGAATTAAAAACTCTTACGAATCAAATTTCAAAAGAAGTTTCCGATATTCAGGATGATAGCGAAATTTTACAAGATAATGGTTCATTATTTAAAATCAAGAATGGAAATTATCAGTATAACTTTGAATGGAAAAAAATCATTTTTGATTTGCCGATTCCTCAATTTACGATGAAAACACAGAAGTTCTCTTTTGATATTCCGGAAGTAACTATGAATCTTAAAGAAATTTGTTTTGATTGGCCTAAAACAAAAATGGTTGATAAAAAAATAGGTGAAAAACCAGAGGTAACTTGTGGATGGAAAGTGACAAAAATAATTATAGGTAAAACTAAAACCTGGCAATGTACAACAAAGTTGACACCAATCATTATTTCTGTTCCGGAAGTGACTATGGAAAGAAAATGTATGTCGACAAAAATTCCGGAAATTACCATGAAAACTCAGGAAATGATCTTTAAAATTCCTGAAGCAACGGTAGTCTCAAAACAAATATCTTTCCACACTTTGGTAATCATGAGTATTGATTATAATGAATCTGAAGAAAATATTGAAAACGGAAATGAAACAATTACAAATATTCAGCAAAAAATCAATGATCTCACGGTCGCGTATGAAGGTAAAATGAGATATAAACAGACGGAGCTGGTGAATGAGCAGTTTGATAAAGCACAAAGTGAGATTTTGAGAGATGTGGAACCAGTAAAAAAAGATATCGAAAAATCAATTGAAGAGTGCAAAGGAACTATTACCGAATTAAAAAATAACGGAGCAGCAGACCAGTTGAAAATCGAAGAAGAAAAACTGAATAAACTGATTGCAGATCTTCAAAAAATTCTTGAACCTTACCAACAGACTTTGGAGATATTAAATGAAGAAAGAACAAAAGCGCTGAATGATATTGAAATACTTGAAGAAGCGGTATAATTAAAAAACTATTTATCATGAAAACAGAAAATATTTACATCATCATTGGAATCATCATATTTTGTGGGATTATTGGTGGTATAGGAAGTTCTTTAAAAGAAATGAAAGATAACGGAGGTCGATTTTTTATTAGAAATATAATGTTTGGAATCTTAGCTTCTATTACAGTTCCTCTTTTTCTAAATTTAGTTTCCAGCGATATTTTGAAACTTATCTTAGATCCTAAACAATCTAATAATAGCCATGATATTAATTATTTTGTTTTTTCTGGCTTCTGTGTAATTGTATCTTATTCTTCCATTCAATACTTAAATTTGATTTCCAGCAGAGTGGTACAAAATTTAAAGGATGATTATGCAAATCTTAAGGTTGAAAATAATAAAATGAAACAAGAGGTGGAAAGAATTAATGATGTCCAGAAAACAGTTTTAATGTATGATGAAAATGCTCAACTTGAAACGTTAAAACAATCTGCCATTATTGATGACGATGAAACAAAAGAATTAATGAAAACTATTTATAATCCTGAAAAAAAATTTACACCTGTAGATAAAGTTTATGATAATATTTCTTCGATTGAAAATGAAAAAATTAAGCAAAAAATTGAAGAACTTAAAGATAAGCGCCTCGTAAAAGAAATCAATCTGGGTGATGGTGTAAGAGCAGTTGCTTTATCTGAAGGAGCCGAAGATCTGATTTTAGAAAAATAATTATTTTAATTCTATAACAGCATAACTAAAACAAAAAGTTCTCTATTTGGAGGACTTTTGTTTTTGGTGCTTATTTAAATTACCATAACTTCAAAATTAACTAAAATTTAACTCACATAACCACATAAATTACCTCTTCCATGCGTTGAAAAGTTAAATTTTGATTAAATTTGTCTAAACTATAAAATAGACAAAAAATGAGTTACATTTCTTACATAGAAGCGAGACAAATTTTGGATTCAAGAGGAAATCCTACAGTTGAAGTTGATGTATTTACAGAAAGTGGTGCGATGGGTCGTTCTGCTGTTCCTTCAGGTGCATCTACGGGAGAGCATGAAGCGGTAGAATTGCGTGATGGCGGTTCAGAATGGATGGGAAAAGGCGTTTCTAAAGCTGTAGAAAATGTAAGAGAAGTAATTGCACCGGAATTGGTGGGTCTTCCTGTTTTTGACCAGAATCTTATCGATCAGATTATGATTGATTTAGATGGGTCAAACAACAAAGGAAGCTTAGGAGCAAACGCAATTCTTGGGGTTTCTTTAGCTGCTGCAAAAGCTGCTGCAAACGAATTAAAATTACCTTTATATAAATATGTAGGTGGTGTAAACGCAAATACACTTCCTGTTCCGATGATGAACGTAATCAACGGTGGATCTCACTCAGATGCGCCGATTGCTTTCCAGGAATTTATGGTAATGCCGGTAAAAGCAGATTCTTTCTCTCACGCTTTGAGAAAAGGAACTGAGATTTTCCACAACCTTAAATCTATTCTACATTCAAGAGGTCTTTCTACGGCTGTAGGTGACGAAGGTGGTTTTGCACCAACTTTCAAAGGAACTGAAGATGCTTTGGATACTTTGCTTCAGGCAATTGAAAAAGCAGGTTACAAACCGGGTGATGATGTAATGATCGCATTAGATTGTGCTGCATCAGAATTCTACAAAGACGGAATTTACGATTACAGAAAATTCCAGACTGCAGATGCGCCTCAGTTTTCTAGCAGCGAGCAGGTTTCTTATTTGGCTGAATTGGCAAATAAATATCCAATCATTTCTATCGAAGATGGAATGCAGGAAAACGACTGGGAAGGTTGGAAAATGTTAACTGACAAAATTGGTGACAGAGTACAATTAGTAGGTGACGATTTATTCGTAACAAATGTTGAAAGATTGTCAAGAGGAGTAAAAGAAGGAATTGCTAATTCAATCTTAGTTAAAGTAAACCAAATCGGTTCTCTTTCTGAAACAATGGCTGCTGTACAAATGGCTCAGCACAACAAGTTTACATCGGTAATGTCTCACAGATCTGGTGAAACTGAAGATTCTACTATTGCTGATTTAGCAGTAGCAATGAACTGCGGACAAATTAAAACAGGTTCGGCTTCAAGATCAGACAGAATGGCGAAGTACAACCAATTGCTAAGAATTGAAGAAGCTTTGGGTGAAACTGCAGTTTTCCCGGGCTTAGATGCTTTTAAAATCAAAAGATAATTCATTGAATTTATAAATAACGGCAAGCGAAATTTTTTAGTTTGCCGTATTTTATAATTAATAGTATATTTAAAAAAAATAAATTAAATAATGTCAGACAACAAAGTGGTATTGAATTACGACGGTAATTCGTATGAATATCCAATCGTGGATAGTACAATCGGAGACAGAGGAATAGATATTTCAAAATTAAGAGACCAGACTGGTCTTATTACCTTAGATTTAGGGTACAAAAATACAGGAGCTACATTAAGCGAGATTACTTATCTTGATGGTGATCAGGGAGAATTATTCTACAGAGGTTACCCAATCGAGCAAATCGCTGAAAAATCAAACTTCACAGAAGTAATGTATCTTTTACTTCACGGTGAATTGCCAACAAAAGAACAATTTGATACCTTCAACGGTAACATCAAAAAATATAACTTCGTTGCAGAAGAGATGAAAAAAATCATCGATGCTTTCCCTCGTTCTGCGCACCCAATGGGAGTTTTGTCTACGCTTACTTCTGCTTTAACGGCATTTAATCCTAAAGCGGTTGATGTAAGTTCAAAAGAAGAAATGGATGTAGCTGCAGAATTATTGATCGCTAAATTTGCTCATCTTGCAGCTTGGACTTACAGAAAAACTCTTGGTTTACCATTAAACCACGGTGATAACAGCTTAAACTACGTTGAAAACTTCTACAAAATGTCTTTTAGACAGCCAAACGCAGAGTTTGAAATCAATCCGGTAGTTGTAGATGCTTTAGATAAATTATTAATCCTTCACGCTGATCACGAGCAAAACTGTTCTACATCTACAGTAAGAATGGTAGGTTCTGCTCACACAGGTCTTTTTGCTTCAGTTTCTGCAGGTATTTCTGCGCTTTGGGGACCGCTTCACGGTGGTGCAAACCAAGCGGTTATCGAAATGCTTGAATTGATCGAAAAAGACGGTGGAGATGTTAACAAATGGGTAGCTAAAGCGAAAGATAAAAACGATAGCTTCCGTTTGATGGGATTCGGTCACAGAGTTTACAAAAACTTCGACCCAAGAGCAAAAATTATCAAAAAAGCTGCTGACGATTTATTAGCTGCTTTAGGAATTGAAGATAAAGCACTTGATATTGCAATGCAGTTGGAAAAAGTAGCGCTTGAAGACGAATACTTCATCGAAAGAAAATTATATCCAAACGTAGATTTCTATTCAGGAATCATCTACAGAGCATTAGGAATTCCTACAGAAATGTTTACCGTAATGTTCGCATTGGGAAGACTTCCGGGATGGATCGCTCAATGGAAAGAAATGAGACTAAAAGGAGACCCGATCGGAAGACCAAGACAGGTTTACCAAGGTGCTCAAAAAAGAGATTACATCGATATCGAAAACAGATAACATCCGTTTTCTCAGATAAATTAGATCCCAAAGTTTTGCTTTGGGATTTTTTTTGTTTAAAATTTAGAGATAGATCAGAACATAGCGAATTCAGTATCATTTTATCATTTGTTATGTTATAAATTTGAATTTTTCAAAAATGCTTATAATTACAACTTTCTGTATTGTTAAAGTTGCTCCGGAGGAGCAAAACCTTTGTAGCAAAAGATGTAAAAATAATGCGGAGCTCCGTAGGAGCGACACCTTCTGATAAGCAATGATTTAATTTGTGAGCTGTACTGAAAAAACGACAGTTTTTTATGATTATGAATAGATGATATTTTATCTCGACTTAGCTATATTTAAAATTTAACAAAGATTTTGTTATCATATTTAGTATGAATATAATTAAATTATATCTGAAAAATTAAGGTTAATCAGATTAAATTATTAAAGAAAATGCAATCTTCAAAAGC
>NZ_JBFRGA010000172.1:0-5906 GCF_052115105.1 Chryseobacterium sp. 2TAF14 | reverse complement strand
GTTTCAAAAGTAATGGTGGCGATCTGATTCAGCGCAACAGGTGATCCCTGAACGTTATTCACGTACAGATTTTTCAGGGCATTAAGATTGGTAAATTTGTCTCTAGGCAGTGTAATGGTCACATTTCTGGAATCACCACGGTCATCGATATAATCTCCGACTGTCAGACCGGCAACGGCAAGCCTGATCACTCTGTCGATATCACTGGTCATCACGCCCAAAGTTCTGGCTTTTTCTTTGTTGATCTTTATTTTAACATCGGTCTTATTGGTATTCAGTTCATTGTTGATGTAAACCGTACCTTTCTGTTTTCTCAGAATGTCTTCAACCTGGAAAGACAGTTTTCTCAAGACAGCCTGATCTTCCCCAAATAGTCTGACCACAATATTGGCTTCCAGAGGCGTACCCTGCTCAAAGTCTTTCACTTCCACTTTGGCATAAGGCATCGTTCTGAATTTATCACGCAGTACTTCGATTAAAGCAGTTTTTTCTACAGGCGAAGCTTCACTTTCCAACTGTACGAAAATCTGTGCGAAATCTGATTTTCTGTCCTGTGGATGCACGTTATAATAAATCTGAGGGTTTCCGTGTCCGACATTTGAAGTGTAATATATAATTTCTTTGTGTTTTTTCAATTCTGCTTCGACAATCTTAGTGACCCTGTTGCTTTCCACGATATTATCCTGGAGTGGCATTTTGATGTTGATGAGGAACATCGGTTTTTCTGAATTAGGAAATAGTTTAAATCCCGCTACGGAAAACAATCCAAACGCAAGAACACTTAAAAGAAGTGAGATGACAATGGTAATTTTAGGAAATTTCAATGCTTTCGGCATAATACCGCTGTATGATCTGGTCAATATCTTCTGAAGGTACTGAAGAACGATATTTCCACCTTCGTGTTCGTGGGTCTTTAAAAATCTGCTTCCTAAGAAAGGAACCAATGTCAAAGCGACAAGCATTGAAGCCAATACACTTGTAATGACCGCCATTGGAAGACTTCGGATGAAGTCCCCTGCCATATCGGGAAGGAAGACCAGCGGAAGAAAAGCTATCACCAAGGTGGCCGTACATCCTACAACGGCAACGCCGATCTGTTTCGTTCCCATCAGAACCGCTTCCATTTTGGAATGCCCTTCACGCAACCAACGCTCGATATTTTCGACAACTACTATACTGTCATCTACCAATAATCCCAAGGCAACTACCAATCCGACAATACTCAGCTGGTTCAAAGAATATCCTAAGGCATTCATCGCAATTAGTCCTAAAGCCAATGAAAGTGGAATCGAGATCATCACAATTACCGATGCTCTTCCACCTAAAGGAATCAGGGTAATAACCACCAAAAATATAGCCAGTCCAAAATCAAAACCCAAATGCCCTAAACGGCTGGCGACCATATCGGCCTGGTCAAAATTCTTAACCAGTTTGATATTTGAAGGCAGAGTTTTTGAAAACTCATCTATGATCGGTAGATACTGTTTTTGGACATCCGCAATGTTCACATTGTCCTTCATCCCTGCAGTTACCAGTATACAACGCAATCCGTTGATTCTTGTGATATGATCGACAACCTGCGATTTGTATCCCACTTCCGCCACGTCTTTCATATAGACGATTTTCCCATTGGCATTGTAGATCACGGTATTGGCAACATCGTCCGCATCTTTAAATTTCCCACTCGTCTTTACGTTGAACGCCTTGGTATCCATATCGATACTACCGCCGGGAATATCGGCTGCTTCGCTTTGTAAACTTCCTGTTACGACATCCAACGGGATCTTCAGCTGTGCCAGTTTTTCAAGATTGAGGTCCACACGCATTTCCTGCTCGGGAATCCCGTCATATTTTACATCTTTGAGGTTCGTGATTTTTTCAACCCTGGTTTTCAGTTTATCTGCTTCATCGCGTAATAATTTGTCCGATGCATTTTCGGAGACTAAAGCTACCTGAAAGATCTTCACATCGGATGATTTTATCTTCTCTGTTTTGATCTGATAAATATCCTTTGGAAGCTCACTGTTTTTAAGGGCATTCATTTCGGTGGAGATCTCCTGATATTTGTTATCGACATCAACGCCATATTTGAATTTGACCTGAAAAGCAGCCACACCATCTTCTACAGTAGTCAGGATTTTTTCTATATTTTCCAATCCGTAGATCTTGTTTTCAATCGGTTTTACAACCTGCTCCTCCATATCTTTCGGGCTTGTCCCCGGATAGATGACGGTAATCAGATATTGAGGCGGTTTTGTTGCGGGATCTTCCGCACGTGGCATTGTGAAGAGCGTCAGAACCCCCACGACTGCAACAAGAAGAAATATAATCAGCGTGAACTGATAATTTTTTACGGCAAAATTTGTAATTTTCATCAGTTCTTATTTAATGATTTTAATGGTGGATTGCTCGTTCAGATAGGCACTGTTTGAGATGACGATCTTGTCGCTTTTCTGTAGACCGTCCTGAATGAAAACTTTGTCATTTTCAAATTTGGCAATCGTGATCGGTCTTTTCTTTACTTTGTTGTTTTCAACTACAAAAACGAACGCTTTGTTACCATCAGCTTCCAAAAGCGAATTGTAAGGAATTACGATAAAATCTTCGGAATTGTCGGTTTTGATTTCCGCCTTTCCGAACATTCCGACGGCTGGCTTGCTGTCATTCATCGTCAGTTTCAGTTCTACCTGAAAAGAACCGATCGCCAAATCTGCTGATTGAGATTTTCTGAAGATGAAGGCATCAAATTTCTTATCAGGATAACCGTCCAGCGTCACTACCGCCTTCTGTCCGATCTTTGTAGATGCCCATTCGGTATCGGTCAAACCGACTTTAAGTAAATAATTGTTGTTGTGTGACGTTTCATTAATGACCAAAACAGGCGAACCCGAAGCTACGATCTCTCCTTTGTTAACAACCTTTTGAGCAACAAAACCGTCTGCTGTGGCGTAGATCTTTGCATACTTTACATTAAAAGCCACCGCATCTTTTTGTTTTCGGGCAATATCAAGACCTGTTCGGGTATTCTGAACCTGTTCCAAGGTGTACACACTGTCTTTGTACAGATTGTTGGCACGTTTATAATCCCTTTCATTTTTCTGAACGTTCAGGTCAGACTGATTCAGCCCTGCACGAATCTCTGTTTCATCCAATGTTGCCAATAGCTGACCTTTTCGGAAAAACTGTCCTTCTTCTACAAAAACCCCGCTCACTACGCCACCGATCTTGAAGGAATAGGTTGTTTCATTCTCTGTGGTAACCAGACCGGAGGCGTTGATATTTCCGGCCATTGACAGAGATGCTACAGAAGCGGTTTTCAAAGCGATAACATCGGTATTTTCAAATGGTTTGGCTTCTTTCTTTTCTTCTTTGCAGGAAGTTATCAGGAAAAGGGAAAACAGTGATATTGTGATTGTTTTATTCATAATAGTGGGTATTTTATTTTTTAATATTGAATGAAGCGTTGGCTCTTTCCAGCTCTGCGAAGGCAATCCAGGAATTGTACAATGAAATATTGGCATTCAGCTGAGTATTGACCACCTGATTTTGAGCATCCAGCAATTCAATATAGATTGCCAGTCCTTCTTTGTAAAGTTTGGTCACGTCGCCATTGTATTTTTTGGCGGTTTCTTTCTGTTTATTGTCAGATTCATATTGCTCCAATGCGGACCTCAGATTGTTTTGGGAAACTTCGAACTGCAACAGCAATTGCTGTTTTACATTGTTGATCTGTGAACTGATCTTTTTGCTGTCTTCATCAACCTGTTTGAGTTTATATTTGTTCTTGTTGCCTGAGAAAATATTCCATTCCAGACTTAGTCCTGCGAAATAATAGCGTGAAGATTTATCCACTTTAAAATCAAAATCCTGCAATCCCAGATCTGCAAATCCGCTCAGTTTTGGAAACCAGTTGGATCTTGTTAATTGATACACATTTTCGTTGATCTCTTTTGCCTGACCTAATTGTTTTAATTCTTCTCTGTTTTCCGTATTTTCTGCGATGATCTCAGCAGGCAATTCCAAATTTTCATCGATCAGAACTTCTGAATCCAGTTTTTGATTCAACAGGAAATTGAAATACGATCTGGCATTTTTGCTCGTGTTCTTTGCGGTTTCAAGATTAGCTTCTATTCTTATAAGTTCATTGTCACTTCTTAATACAGCTGTTCTGTTGATCTTGTCATTTTTAAAAAGCGATCTGTTTACTCTTTGATTTTCTTTCACGATTGACAGTGCATTTTCATAAATTCTGATGCCCTCCACCGACTGAAGATATTTGTAGTAGGCAATTTTTATTTCCTTGACCAGTTCACGCTGGTAGATTTCAAGTTCGATCTTTTGCATAGTGGTCTGCTGAGCTTTGATCTTTTTGTTGTAAATAATTTCATAATTCAGAAGTGGCATCGTTGTATGAAGCTTGACATCATATAAATTATTGGGATTGATCAACACCGACTGATTCTGCAACTGCGGAAAAGCGTTGGAATTCGTGATTTGATTCAATGTGTTGTACACAGGATTCAGCATATCCCCGATCGGAATGTCGATGGTTCTTCCGCCGTCTGCAATCGTGTATGTGCTGTTGAATGCCACTGTCGGGTAAAAAAGGGAATTCGCCTCTTTCAAAGCATAGAGACTTTTGTTGATGTCGAAGTTTTTCTGTTTGATGACTTCGTTATTTTCCAGACCGATTTCGATATACCGGTCGAGATGACTTTGAGAATACCCGATAAAACCGAGGAAAAACAAAGCCAGAAATGATATTTTTTTCATTAATATATACATTGTTTATAATGTGAACGTTGTTCAAAATTTAGTTCAAAAAAAACTTTTACAGTTTTTCTAAAATTTTTAAATATTCTTCGTAACCTTCTGAGAGAATGGTTTCAGGATTGGTGAATTTTACACCTTTCGTTCTATCACGGATTTCAAGACTGCACATTCCGTGCGTCACACTCCAGACTATGAAAGATAGCGGTTCTTCTTTGTGACCTTTGAAATGTCCTTTTTCCATACATTCACGGACTGTTTTTTTTACGTAAGCAAAAGTATCGGCACCTTCCGACCAAAGCTCGTTTTTCTGATCTTCCAGATAGTCCATCGGTGCACGAAGGTTAAACATCAAATCGTACATCTCCGAATTTTCTAACGCAAACTTCATATAGATCATACCCATTTTACGAAGTCTCTGCATTGGATCTTTAATACTGTCCAACTCCTGGAAGTAGCCTCTCAATTCTTGAAACCCAATTGAATGCAATGCGTGGAAAATAGCATTCTTATCCTTATAGTACACATATACAGTCCCTACGCTATAATCGATTGCATCTGCAATATTGCGAATGGTGGTCTGCTCGATTCCTTTTTCGACAAATAATTTTTTAGCTCCATTCAGGATAAGCAGCCGCAAAGCCTCTTTTTCCTTCTGTTTTCTTTCACTTATACTCATAACTGAATTTACAATGCAAATGTAGACATTATTTTTGAACAACGTTCATTTTTTTATGCAATTTACTTAAAACGGCTTTTCACCATATTTATTAAGACCGATATTTCCAAAAATAAATTTTAAAGAAAATCAAATTTTGACTTTATAGATTTGTGAAATTCTTTCCAAATCTTGCACTAAATGTTTCGATATTTCTCGGTATGGGTACAAGACCAACACAGCCAAATTAAGGTTAATTATTCCATTGCTGATTGTTATTAATTCTTAGAATTAAATTGCTTTAGACAAAAACTAAAAGAAATTATTTAATAAAAATGAACTCTGCAATTCTTGTTTAATTTGGCTCAAACGAATCAAATCATCTATAAAAGTGTTTGAAGATAATCCCGTCGAGGTCACAAGACCGACATTTGAAGATAATTCACTTCTTTGTCGGTTTTTTTTATTTCCTAACTCC
>NZ_JBFRGA010000171.1:0-7670 GCF_052115105.1 Chryseobacterium sp. 2TAF14 | reverse complement strand
TGAACACAGTAGAAAGAAGATCGATTACGATCTCACTTTTAGATGAAAACGGCGAACCTGCAGTAACATGGAAAGTGAAAAATGCATTCCCGCTAAAAGTAAATGCAACGGATCTGAAAGCTGAAGGTAACGAAGTAGCGATCGAAACTCTGGAAATTGCACACGAAGGTTTAACCATCGAAAATAACTAATATTAACTTTAAAATTTAAAAAAAATGAATTACAAAACACCAGGAGTCTACGTTGAGGAACTTGCAAAATTCCCGCCATCTGTAGCACAAGTAGAAACGGCTATCCCTGCTTTTATCGGACATACTGCAGACGGGCCAAGAAATGAACCAACAAGAATCTCTTCGATGTTGGAATACGAAACGATTTTCGGAAAAGCAAAAGCTGAAACTTTCACAATTACTGTAAACAATGGTGTTGTTGATGCTGCAGTAGCTCCAAGTTCTTTCAAAATGTACTATGCAATGCAAATGTATTTTGCAAACGGAGGCGGCCCATGTTATATCGTTTCTGTAGCAGATTACGGAACAGCTCCTTTCTTAGGAACTGAAACTGCGGTAGGAAGCTTATCATACGGATTAAAATTATTAGAAAAAGAAGATGAGCCAACTGTTATTGTTTTCCCTGATGCTGAAGCTTTAGAAAATACAGCATATAATTTATATGAATTGGCATTGGATCATGCAGCATTAATGAAAGACAGATTTGTGATCATGGATGTTGTAGGTGACGATGATGATGCAGTTGCTGATTTCAGAAGCAATTTAGATATTAGTGAAAGCTTAAAATACGGAGCTGCTTATTATCCGAAATTAGAAACTGTTTTAAGCTACAATTATGATGCATCAACAGTACAGGGTGTTAATTTAGCTACATTGAAAACTTCAGATTCAGAATTATACAACAAGGTAAAAAAAGCTATTGAATCTAAACCTGTAGTATTAACTCCATCATCAGCAATTGCGGGAGTTTATGCTAAAGTAGATTCTACTTCCGGAGTGTTTAAAGCACCGGCAAATCTTGGGCTGAACTATGTAGTAGCACCAACAGTAAAAATCTCTCACCAGGATCAGGAAAATCTTAACGTAGATTCTACAGCCGGAAAATCGATCAACGCAATCAATCAACGCAATCAGAACTTTTGTAGGAAAAGGAACTTTGGTTTGGGGAGCAAGAACGTTAGACGGAAACAGCAATGAGTGGAGATACATTTCAGTACGTCGTTTCTTCAACATGGTGGAAGAATCTGTGAAAAAAGCTACAGAACGTTTCGTTTTCGAACCGAATACWGCYAATACMTGGATCCGTGTACARACCATGATYGAAAATTTCCTAAACCAGCAATGGCAGGATGGAGCTTTGGCAGGAAGCAAGCCTGARGAAGCTTATTATGTAAGTGTTGGYTTAAACAAAACAATGTCTGCTCAGGATATTCTTGAAGGAAGAATGATTGTAGAAATAGGTATGGCAGCAGTGCGTCCTGCAGAGTTTATTGTATTGCGTTTTTCACACAAACTACAGGAAGCATAAGAAAATTAATAACAAATAAAATATAAATAATTATGAATACATATCCATTAGTAAAGTTTGCCTTTGAAGTAGATTGGGGCGGAACAAAAGTAGGTTTTCAGGAAGTGAGCGGATTAAACGCCGAAGCAGCTTTAATTGAATACAGACATGGTGCAAGTCCTGATTTCAGCAAAATGAAAATGCCGTGAACACAGTAGAAAGAAGATCGATTACGATCTCACTTTTAGATGAAAACGGCGAACCTGCAGTAACATGGAAAGTGAAAAATGCATTCCCGCTAAAAGTAAATGCAACGGATCTGAAAGCTGAAGGTAACGAAGTAGCGATCGAAACTTTAGAAATTGCTCACGAAGGTTTAACGATCGAAAATAACTAATCATGGCTCTTTTATATCCTCCAACCAGTTTCTCTTTTATTGTTAACGGGATTTCGACAACAGAGGGTATTGACTCCAGATTCCAGTCTATATCTGGTTTATCAACAGAAATTTCAACGGAAGAATATGCCGAAGGAGGCGAAAACAGATTTACTCATCAGCTTCCTTTACGTCCAAAATATCCTAATCTGGTCCTTAAACGTGGTCTGATCGTAAGTTCAGGATTGATCAACTGGTGCAGAAATGCTATGGAAAACTTCGAGTTTGAGCCCAGAGATCTCGTTATTTCTCTTTCAGGCGGGCTGCAGTCTACAGCACCTTTAATGGTCTGGAATGTAGTGGGAGCGTACCCTGTAAAATGGGAAGTATCAGAATTCAACGCCGAAGAAAGCAAACTTGCTATTGAAACAATAGAACTGAAATATAGATATTTCACAATACCCTCATCGTTAGCAAGCTTAGGCTTGTAATTTCTAAAATATCATCTAAGCACCTGAAAGTGTATTAGTTTGAAAGATAACTTTTAGCAAAAACTTTTTAGATAAAACAAAAACAGATTAGTCTATCATCAGGCTGAACGCACTTTTTATGTGCTTAGATTTTTTAAAACAAATAGGTTAAATCATTGGTTATTAATGTTTTAATATTAATAATTAATTAAAAACAAAACGAAATGCCAATAGAAATAAAAGAGCTTCACATTAAAATAAATGTGGACGAGAAGACAGCAGCTGCAACAACTGCCATATCGGTAGACGAAGCAAAAATTATGCAGGCAATTAGTGAAAGTGCAGAGCAAATAGCAAATATTGAAAAACGTAAAAAAGAAAGATAATGGGAGAAATTGCGAAAGTAACGATACGGACTTATAAGGATAATGGCTTTGGCCAGAATGCTTTGGTTGATAGTAAGGCTTTTACGGCTCTCATTAATCCGACAGGTTTTTCTACAACGCATAAAGTAGAGTATGATACTACACAAGCTGACGGAGCAAATGCAACCAATTCAAAATTTGTAAAAAAATCACCTCAATCTTTACAATTAGAATTTTTATTTGACGGAACAGGAGTAATGAAGCCCAATCAGGGAAATAAGCTCATCAACAAGATAAAAGAAGGTTTAGGTAAAAAAGACCCTTTCAGCAAAAAAGCCGTAGAAGAACAATTAAACGAATTTTATGCAGCAACAGGAGATTTTAATGGTACTATTCACAAGCCGTATAATGTGATTGTTACTTGGGGAAAATTCAAATTTGAAGGATCTCTTACAGAATTAACAGTAGATTATAAACTATTCAATAATGACGGAACTCCTTTAAGAGCGATCGGTAAAGCCACTTTTTTAGAATCGATCAGCGATGAGCTTGCTGCAAGAATGGCCAATAAAAACTCACCGGATCTTACTCACAGAAGAACAGTAAAAGATGGAGACACATTGCCACTAATGACCGAAAGGATCTACGGAGATTCTAAATATTACTTGGAAGTAGCTAAGGCAAATGGTCTTATCAATTTCAGACAATTAAAACCAGGAAGTGAGCTCTACTTTCCACCTCTAGAAAAAAAATCATAAAATGAACAATAGCGGATACATACAAACAGCAAAAAATCCTGACTTAATAACATTTAAGGTGATGTCCGGAAGTTCAGAACTGCCGGGTAAATACAGGGTGAAAAGCATTGTCGTGGAAAAAGAAGTCAACAGAATTCCTTATGCCCGCATTGTTATTTTAGACGGAAGTGTGCCGGAACAAGATTTCAAATTAAGTAATGAAGATCTCCTGATTCCCGGAAAAGAAATAGAAATCACAGCAGGATATCACTCCATTGAAGAGACCATTTTTAAAGGTGTTGTGGTAAAACACAATATAAAAATCAGAAACGGCTCTTCTTACCTCATTGTAGAATGCAGAGACAAAGCCGTAAAAATGACTTTAGGCAGAAAAAGCAAATATTTCTACGAAAGTACAGACAGCGATGTCATTGAAGAATTGATTGGTAATAGCGGTGCAACTGCCGATGTTGAGGCAACTTCAAATTCACATAAAGAATTGGTGCAGTATCAGGCTTCAGATTGGGATTTTATGTTAACCAGAGCACAGGCAAACGGTAAATTGTGCATCGTTGATAACGGAACCATCAAAGTAGCTAAACCTGATTTTCAGGATGCCGTAGAGACCGTAGTCTACGGATCGTCAATACATGAATTTGATGGTGAAATCGACGCAAGAGACCAATTCAGTAAAATTACAGCCAAAACATGGAGCTATACCGATCAGGAACTTACAGAAGTTGAAGCCCAGGATCCGGCAATTAGTCTTAACGGGGATCTTTCATCCGGCGATTTGGCAAAAGTTTTCGGAATTGAAGATCTTCAGCTTAAACACGGCGGAAACCTTACCCAAAGCGAGCTGCAGGAATGGGGCGATGCAAAAGCAACTTTCCAGCAATTGGCGAAAACAAGAGGAAGGGTAAAGTTTCAGGGAATTCCGGCGGTAAAACCTGGAGTTACACTAACACTTCAAGGTGTTGGAAACCGATTCAACGGGAAGATTTATGTAACAGGAGTTCGTCACGAGATTGTCGACGGAAACTGGCTGGTTGATGCTCAATTCGGGCTTTCTCCGACATGGTTTTCAGAAACTTATGATATAAGCGAAATGCCCGGTTCAGGAATCATTCCTTCCATCAACGGATTGCATGTCGGTATTGTTTCACAATTAGAATCTGATCCGGACGGTGAAGACAGGATTTTAGTACAAATTCCGATCATCAACAGCGAAGAAGAAGGAATCTGGGCAAGAATTGCCACGCTTGATGCTGGTGAAAACAGAGGTTCATTCTTCAGACCTGAAATCGGGGATGAGGTTATTATTGGTTTCATTAATGACGATCCCAACGATGCAGTAGTTTTAGGAATGTTAAACAGCAGCACAAAACCTGCTCCCATCACAGCTTCTGATGATAATCACGAAAAAGGATTTGTTACCCGAAGCGAAATGAAAATGATCTTTAATGACGATAAAATTTCATATACGCTTGAAACACCAAAAGGTAAAAAAGTGATTTTGGATGAAGATGCCGATGTTATCAAAATAGAAGACGAGCATTCTAACATTCTTACGCTTAATAAAGACGGTATCAGTATCGAAAGCGGAAAAGACATCAAGATCAAAGCAAAAGGCGACATCAATATGGAAGGAACCAATATCAACATAAAAGCCAGTGCTCAGTTAAAAGCGGAAGGAAGTTCAGGTTCTGAATTAAAATCCGGCGCAGTAACAGTAGTGAAAGGATCTCAGGTAAAAATAAATTAAAATGAAACCGGCAGCAAGAATTACAGATATGCATACCTGTCCTATGGTTACAGGAACAACTCCACATGTAGGAGGACCCATCATTCCGGCGGGAGAACCTACCGTACTGATCGGCGGAAAACCAGCCGCAAGAGTGGGAGACAAAGCAGTATGCACTGGTCCGCCAGATACGATCGCAGCAGGATCTTCAAGTGTGATGATCGGCGGAAAACCAGCCGCAAGAATGGGAGATTCTACAGCTCATGGCGGCGTAATATCGGCAGGTGAACCTACTGTTTTAATAGGCTGATGATATTTTTAAATATAATCCACTAAAAATAAAAACGTAATACATCAATAGCAAAACAGTAAGTACAACTAAAACGCTATGTGACAGATGCAGAATGCTACAACCAAAATATAACAAAATAACGTATGAAAATAAATACAGATTTTTTAGGAATAGGCTGGAGTTTTCCGCCTGAGTTTAATCAAACTGAAGGAAAACTGGCAATGACCACCGATGTGGAAGACATCAATAACAGTCTTAAAATTTTATTGTCAACAAGACCGGGCGAGCGTGTAATGTTCCCCGATTACGGATGCGATTTGCAGGAAATGCTCTTCAGCCCTCTTGACGTAACGTTGATTACCCAAATGAAAGGAATCGTTGAGCGTGCCATTTTATATCACGAACCCAGAATAAACATCTTAAGTATTGATATCGATACCCAAGACGAGCTTGAAGGAGAAATTTTGATAAAAATTGACTACGAAGTAAGAAATACGAATACAAGAAGCAATATTGTTTTTCCTTTTTATAAAGAGGAAGCTACTGAAAAATAATGAATTACGGGATGTCTGTAGCCATTTTTAATACGACCCACATTACAATAAGTATTGCATCTGAACATAGAAAGATAAATATAAACAAATGAAAAAAACAGATACATTTTCACATTACCGTGAAGGAAAATCACAAATGCAGCGCTTTTTAGCAGAATTAGATCCGGGCAATCTCGAATTACACGATTTCGATTTGTTTGACTGGCTGCTGTTCGCAAATAATTTTGCGAAGCGTGTAAACTATTTTGAAAAAGATGATAATACAACACCAAAAGGAAAATGGGGAAACTTCTTCCTGGGTGATGATGCCAATCCTATCCCGCGCAGAGAAAGTGTGGAGTACAAAAGTATGAAAAAACAGGTTGCAGATCTTATGTCGCAGTTTGAGCAAGACAGCAACTTAACCCCGCATCTTACATTATTTGTCTGCTTTTTAAAGCTATTAGATTTCTCCAAAAAAGCCTTTAATGATTTAACGAAAAGGCATTTGGATTTCTATTATAATGAAATACTTCAGATTGAAAAAAATGATGCCCGACCAGACAAAGTGTACGTGATTTTTGAGCTGGCTAAAAAAGCAATTCAGGAAAGAATTCCCGGCGGAACGTTACTGGATGGCGATAAAGACGCCAACGGTAAAAAAAGAATTTACAAAACCGGCGAAGAGTTTATTGCCAATCAGGCAAAAGTGGTTGAGGTAAAAAGTTTTTTAAACGATGCTAAAAAAAGAGAGCTGAAAATGGCTCCTGTAGCCAACTCTTCTGATGGTTTGGGAGACAAATTGCCGGAAGAAAGCAATTATTGGTGGCCTTTCGGATACAATGCAGACGAAACCGTTTCAGAAAAAAAATCTGTTTACAAAGAGCTTCCAAAAGCTAAACTGGGTTTCTCTGTTGCATCATCTTTATTTAATTTAAAGGAAGGGGAAAGAACCATAACTCTTACAATTGACTTCGAAAAAAAATCGACCCAAAAACTGCAGAGTATTGAAAGTGACTTTATTAAGAACAGCATTAAAGTACTTTGCAGCGGCGAAAAAGAATGGCTGTCAGGAATTTTTTTGGAGTGTAATAAAAACGAAAACGATCAATTGCAGCTTTCTTTTACGTTGCAGAAAGATTTTCCTGCAGTGGTGCAATATGATAAGAAAGTACATGCAGAAACATTCCAGACGGGTTTTCCGGTGGTAAGATTCATGCTTGAAGGAGAACATTACTATGATATTTACGAAGCTCTTTCAGAAGCATTATTAAAAAATATAGAAATATCGGTTGATGTAAAAGGGGTAAAATCTATTCAGATAGAAAATGATAATGGTGCGTTAAATTCAGAAAAACCATATTATCCGTTCACTGCACAACCGGTAAAAGGCTCTAATTTTTTCATTAAATGTCCTGAAATGTTTTCCAAAAAATGGCAGAATGCAGACATTATCATCAATTGGAAAAACACCCCGGATTCTATCAAAGATCTTTACAACGGATATGTTATTAAACCCAACCAAAACGTTAGCTTAACAGGTTTTGTAGATTTAAAAAATTCGGTTGTAGGTTCTGATGCTTATTTTAAAGCCGATACAGCATTATTAGATAAAGAAATCTGGTACACCAAAGC
>NZ_JBFRGA010000170.1:0-6001 GCF_052115105.1 Chryseobacterium sp. 2TAF14 | reverse complement strand
GCATTTAAAAATTCTGAAAACCAGGAAATGGGTGGTAAGTAAAATACCGGTAATAATATATTTTGCATTTAATTAATTTTTAGGATAAAAAACTCTTCCGACAATGTCTTTTTCATCAGCAAACCCTACATATCTGGAATCTAAGCTAGCATTACGATTATCACCAAGAAAAAAAACTTTTCCTGCCGGAACCGTGATTGGACCGAAGTTATCGGCATTCCAGTTTTTGCCAAAAGTTTTAAATATATCGGGATCGGTTTCTGTATAGGAAGAAAATCTTTCGAAAAAGTATCCTGATTGTAGATCCTTATCAGATAAATAAGTTATATAATGATTCTCATCAATATTATGAAAATCTTCTTCGGGAAAACCTTTTTCTATGAGATGATTGGCAAAGCCTCGATCGATTTTATATGATCGTTTCACATCAAATTTCCCATCAATAAGCGAATCATTCACATACAAAATTCCATCTTTTATGAGAATCTTATCACCTTCAGTACCTACTAATCGTTGTGCATATGTTCCCGGAAAATGATCCGGGTTTCTTTGTTCGTAAGCAAGAATTTTATTTTTATCGTAAGGAAGAATACTGCTCATAAAAACCCAGCTTCCTCTTTTGATTGTAGGCTCGCTTCCTGCTGTAGGTAAAAAAGCATATTGCAAAACCCCAGAGAGTTTTGCAATAATGAGTATGCTGACAATAAAGCTTCCGATGAGGAGTACTCTATTGAAAATTTTATTTTTAAACACTATTCTTCTTCTTTTCTCTTTCCGAATAATTTCATAAAATATTCCCAGCCAAAGAACAGAATAAGAATCATGGCTGCAATCCACCAATATGAAGTTTTGTTGGCTTCTCCGGTGTTGGTTGCTTTAAACATTCTGTCCCAACGGATTTTCATTCCAAAAAATGATCCTTTATTCGCTTGATAGCTTGAATTACCGTCTGTGAAAGCTCCTTCTAAACTCATCCATGTAAACATGGGCTTTCCGACGATATTTTCTTCAGGAACAAAACCAAAGAATCTTGCATCAAGAGAAGCATCTCTGTTATCTCCGATCATCATATAATAATCTTGCTGAATGGTGTATTGATTGGTTTCTTTTCCGTTGATAAAAATTTTGCCGTTTTTATTTTCCAACGAATTATGTTCATAATTTTTAATAATCCATTGATATTCAGGCAATGTTTGTTGATTAATGACAACAACATCACCCTTTTTAGGAATTCTAATCGGTCCGTACTGATCCTGATTCCAGCCTCTATTTATTGGAAAAATTGAATTAGTAGTATCAATTTTACTTGTTTCTATAGGATAACCATTTTCACCTCTTATAAAATCACCATTTTCATCTTTCTTGAAATAATGCGATACTCCAGATTCTTCAGGTTTTAATATCTCTTCTTCAAAATTTACAACTTGAGGTAATGCTTTAATTTCAGAAGCAGTTTTATCAGTAAGTCCTTGAAAATAGTAATTATATCCTTTTACTGTTTTCTCTTTCGTCATTGGATTCTCCTCATAAATTGGAGATTCCTGAACAGGTAAAAAACCATACATATTATAAAGAGCAGGAATATCTAACTGACTTCCCGTAGTTACAATATATTTATGCTGAACTTCCTGATCTCCTAAAACAGTTTCCGGTTTATTGTTTACGAAAAGTCTGCCGTTTCTCATCTCAAAAGTATCACCTGCAACGGCAACACATCTTTTTACATAAGGATCTGCTCTGTCTAATGAAACATGCACAGAATCTCTCGGATAGTTGAAAACTACAATATCATTTTTCTGAGGCTTATTGAATTGGAAAATTCTTTCGTATGGTAATTTTACACCTTCCACGTAAGATTTAGGATCGTCTTTAGGATTCCCTTTTTCTCCAGTATCCATTATCGTTCCCTGAAGGAAAGGAATTGCTACAGGACGCATTGGCAATCTGTAACCATAGCTCCATTTATTTACAAAAAGGAAATCCCCTACCAATAAAGTTCTTTCCATTGATCCGGTAGGAATTCCGAAAGGCTGCGTTACAAAAACGTGGATGATCGTTGCAAAAACTACTGCAAAAGTGATTGATCCCATAAAGGTATCTTTCTTTTTTGCGCTTTTTTCTTCTTCGGTTAAATACAGATCATTTTCATCCTCAATCTCGGTATCTTTAGAATAATTTACCACTGCCATATAGATAAACGGTAAAATCACAGTCAACAACTGGTCTTTAAAAAGATTTTTCCCGAATTTTTTCATTAAATACAAATGAAAAACACTCATCATAATAGGACCTACAATCGGTAAATATGATAAAATTGCCCACCATTTCGGGTGTTTCGTTTCTTTAAGGATAATGAAATAATTATAGAAAGGGATAAATGCGAATAACGGATTGTACCCTAGTTTCTTAAACAGCTTCCAAGTGGAAATCCCCATCAATACTGATAAAATGAGAACATAAACTGTATACGTTAAAAAATAATTCATAAATTTTTGTGCCTAATCTATTTTATAAATGATTAATGATGAGTAATAAATGATAATAGATTCATTATTGACAATTCACCATTCACTCGTATTAGTTTGCAATGTAGGGATTTTGTTACAAATTTAGAGTCCTAAAACGTCTTTCATTGTAAAGTTTCCTTTTTTATCTTTAATCCATTCTGCAGCAACAACTGCTCCCAAAGCGAAGCCGTTTCTGTTGTATGCTTTATGTTTTATCTCGATCTCGTCTACTTCGCTTCTGTAATACACAGAATGCGTTCCCGGAACTTCATCTTCACGGATGGCAAAAATACCCAATTGCTTTTCCTGTGTATCTTCCAGCTTCCATGCATCAAATTTATCGTTGTTTTTAATAATTCCTTCTGCAAGAGAAATCGCTGTTCCACTTGGTGCATCAAGTTTGTGAATATGGTGAATTTCTTCCAGCTGACAAGAATATTCATCAACATTTTTCATTAAATCTGCCAGTTTTTCGTTTAAAGCAAAAAATAAATTTACGCCTAAACTGAAATTTGAACCGTATAAAAATGCAGTTTCATTTTCAACAGCCAATTGCTCCACTTCAGATTTTCTTTCCAGCCAGCCTGTTGTTCCGCAGATTACCGGGATTTTATTTTCGAGACACGCTTTAATATTATCAAAAGCCACTTCAGGAAGTGAAAATTCGATCACCACATCCGGATTATTAAGATTTTCAGTAGTCGGAGTCTCTTTCAGTCGGGCAACTACTTCATGACCTCTTTTTAAGGCAATCTCATCGATTATCTTCCCCATTCTTCCGTATCCGACTAATGCTATTTTCATAAAATTTTGAAACTTTTATCTTAATATTATTGTTATTATTTTTAAAATCTGAAGCTTAGAGCCAAACCAGTTTTTGGCGGGTTGATGTTGTAATCATCATAGATCACGGCAGGAGCAAACGTTAAATCAGGATCTTTACGGCCTTCATACAAATGCGCATCTACAACAGCATCTACAATATTTAAAATATAAATTAAACCTGTAATCGCAATGGCGTAATCTCTCTGTCTTTTTACTCTGTCTTGCGCATTTCCCAATGCCACTTTATCAAGAGTAGGATTCCTGTCTAAGAAGTCATTTTGCGCACCATTAAGTTTGGCAACGTAATATTCACGGTACTTTTTATACTGATTCTGGTTCCAGATCGCAATACCCACTCCGGTTCCTACCGCTCCCCAGACAATGGGAACTTTCCAGTATTTTTTGTTGTAAACCTGTCCCAAACCTGGTAAAACCGCAGAGTAAAGACCTGCTTTTGTAGGATTCAGTTTTTTTACTTTTAAAGATGCGGGTGCATTTGCTTTTTCAATATCTTCAACAACTTTGGCTTCAGCCTGAGGTTTTGCAGCGGGAATGCTGTCAGTAGCATAATGCTCTAATCTGATGGTATCTCTGGGATTGGTCTGCGAAAAAGCCAGCCCTGATAAAAAAAGAAAAAAGGTGAAAACTATTTTTTTCATTTATTTAATATGAGATAAAATATATTCCAGCTCATCTTCATTTTTAAAATCTAAAACAATCTTGCCTTTTTTGCCGTTTCCTGTTGTTTTTATCTCAACTTTTACATCAAGAATATCTGCAATGGTTTTCTGCGCTCTTTTATAATTGTTTGAAAGCTCAGCTTTTGCTCTTTTGGCAGCCGGAGATTTCGGATTTTTCAAAGCTGTGGCAGCTTGTTCAGATTGACGAACATTTAATTTTTCTTTAATAATTAAATCAAATAAAATTTGCTGATGCTCTTCATTTTCAAGACTGATAATTGCTCTTCCGTGACCGGCAGAAATTTCTCCGCTTCGGATCGCATTCTGAATATCCGGACTTAATCTTAGCAACCTGATTGAGTTTGTAATCGTACTTCTGTCTTTCCCTACTCTCTGGCTTAAATTTTCCTGAGTAAGACCAATTTCTTCCAAAAGTCTGTGATACGTCAATGCAATTTCGATCGCATCAAGATCTTCACGCTGAATATTTTCCACAAGAGCCATCTCAAGAAGCTCCTGATCATTTACCAAACGAATGTATGCCGGAACAGTCGTTAAACCAGCAATTTTACTTGCTCTGAAACGTCTTTCCCCGGAAATGATCTCAAACTTTTCACCGTCTTTTCTTAACGTAATAGGTTGAATTACCCCTAAATTAGTAATCGACTGTGCAAGTTCGTTTAATGCTTTTTCATCAAAATAAGTTCTTGGCTGTGTCGGGTTTGGATAAATATCTTCAATGGAAACTTCCATGATGTTTCCTACAAATTTATCTGCTCCTTCATCAGTTGCGGTATTGACCGTTGCTTTGGATTCTGCACTCAGAATTGCTCCCAAACCACGTCCCATCGCTCTTTTTTTGTCCTTCATTCTGTATAAATGATTATTGATTAATGATAATTGATTAATTATTAAATACAAAAATCATTTTAATTTTTTACTAAATTTTCGTTTTTCAATAAAACCTCTTCTGCAAGCTGAATGTATTGAATAGCACCTTTACTTTCAGCATCATAATTTAAAATACTTTCCCCAAAACTTGGCGCCTCACTCAGTCGTACGTTTCTGCTGATAATGGTTTCGAAAACCATTTCAGGAAAGTGAGAGTTTACCTCTTCCACCACCTGATTAGAAAGTCTCAAACGACTGTCGTACATCGTTAACAACAAACCTTCAATATCCAAATCTTTATTATGAATTTTCTGAACGTTTTTAATCGTGTTCAAAAGTTTTCCCAAACCTTCCAAAGCAAAATATTCACATTGAATTGGGATAATTACAGAATCTGCTGCTGTTAAAGCATTCACCGTAATCAAACCTAAACTCGGTGCACAATCGATGATAATATAATCGTAATCGTCTCTTACTTCCTGCAAAGCCTGTTTCAGCATATATTCACGATTGTCTTTGTCTACCAGTTCAATTTCGGCAGCTACCAAATCGATGTGAGAAGGTACGATATCGAGATTCGGCGTTGCGGTTTTCTGAATACAGTTTCTGGTTTCAACACTGTGTTCCAAAAGATTATAGGTAGAATACTGCACTTCTTCCACACCAAGACCTGATGTTGCATTTGCCTGCGGATCTGCATCAATGATAAGAATTTTCTTTTCTAAAACTCCTAATGCTGCAGCTAAATTTACGGCAGTAGTAGTCTTTCCTACTCCACCTTTCTGATTAGCGATACCTATAATTTTTGCCATTGCTCAAACTTTAAGCCTCAAAAATACACTTTTTTCTCTGCTCTTGGGGAATGACTAAAACGAAAATAGAGTTAAAATATTGTTAACAAGCAATTWAGACATCAAAAAAATTATCCACAAAAATAAATCTTTGTGGATAACTATTGAGATTTGTGTTTAAGATATTAATTATCAAATTTCATTGAAATCGGAAACTTGAAATAACTTCTTACAGACTCTCCTTTTTTATTTTTACCAGGAATCCATTTTCCTTTTACTCCTTTAATGGTTCTGATCGCTTCTGCGT
>NZ_JBFRGA010000169.1:0-6140 GCF_052115105.1 Chryseobacterium sp. 2TAF14 | reverse complement strand
GAAGAGTTTCTGCGTGAAGACCAAAAATTAATTGATAATTTCCTTGAGAATCATGAAATTATTACAACTGAAACGGCATTTGTGCAAGACGAGCAGTTTTGGTCGGTGGTAATGTATTATAATGATACGAAATCAGTGCCCGTAAAAACAGTTGTAAAAGATTCTAAAACCGTAAAATATTCTGCAGATGATGAAGCTTTAAGCAATGATGAAATCAAAATTCTAGATGCCCTGAAACTTTGGCGCTCAGAAAAAGCAAAAGAACAAAATCTTCCAACGTATTTTATTGCCACCAATAAAGAGCTTGTTTCCGTTGCTAAATATAAACCTGCGAAAAAAGAAGAGCTGCTCGATATTAAAGGCTTTGGAAAACATAAAATTGAAAACTACGGTGAAGAGATTTTAGAAATTCTGGAAAGTGTATAAAACGAAATATAAAAACACAATTGATGAAATGAAGGCTGTAGAAATAAAATCTGCGGCTTTTTTATTTGATTTAAAAGTCCTTTCAATTCCTTATTTTTGCAGTCAATATCATTTATCAACAATCAATTATCATTTATAAAAATGAAGCCAAGCTTAGCAAAAGGAACGAGAGATTTTACCTCACTGGAAGTTTCAAGAAGAAAATACATCATCAATATATTACAGAAGAATTTTGAATTATTCGGGTTTCAGCCTTTAGAAACACCAAGCTTTGAAAATCTTTCCACATTAACCGGGAAATATGGCGAAGAAGGCGATCGTTTGATTTTTAAAATTTTAAACTCAAGTATCAACGAATCTAAAGAAGAGAAAAAAACTCAGATGTTGAACGATTTTCAGAAAGCTTTAGACAAACCTTTCAGTGCAGAAAGTCTTACCGATAAAGCCCTTCGTTATGATTTGACGGTTCCGTTTGCAAGATTTGTTGCGATGAATCACGGGAAATTGACTTTCCCATACAAACGGTATCAGATTCAGCCGGTTTGGAGAGCAGATCGTCCGCAAAAAGGGAGATTCAGAGAATTTTATCAATGTGATGCCGATGTTGTAGGAAGCGAAAGTCTTTGGCAGGAAGTTGATTTGGTTCAATTGTATTTAAAATCTTTTGAAGAATTAAAAGTTTCGGTTACCATTCACATCAACAACCGAAAAATTCTTTCCGGTTTGGCAGAATATGCAGGAATTACCGATAAGCTGATCGATTTTACAGTTGCTTTAGATAAGTTAGACAAAATAGGGAAGGATGGAGTAGTGAAGGAACTTTTGGAAAGAAATATCTCTCAGGAATCGATCGATAAATTAGATTTCCTTTTCAACCAGTCTGATGATGCTTTAAAAAACCTTCTTCAGCTGAAAGAAAAGTTTGCAGGAAACGAAATCGGCTTGAAAGGGGTAGAAGAACTTGAATTTGTAATTACACAATCTTTAAATCTGGGTGTCGATATTCAAAATCTTGTTTTTGATATTACTTTGGCGCGTGGTTTAGATTATTATACCGGAGCTATTTTTGAGGTAAAAGCAGACGAAGCTCAAATGGGTTCTATCGGCGGTGGAGGAAGATACGACAATCTTACTGAAGTTTTTGGCGTAAAAAATGTTCCCGGAATCGGAATTTCTTTCGGGCTGGACCGAATTTATCTGGTAATGGAAGAACTGAATCTTTTCCCTGAAGAAGCTGCATCAAATGTAGAATATCTGTTTGCCAACTTTGGCGGAGAAGAAACTTCGGAAGCTTTAAAATTAATCATTCAATTAAGACAAAAAGGAATTTCTGCTGAGCTGTATCCTGAAAGTGCAAAAATCAACAAGCAGTTTACCTACGCAGAAAAGAAAGGAATTAAAAACCTGGTTTTCTTAGGCGAAGAAGAGCTGAAAAATAACACGGTTACCTTTAAAAACTTAGAAGCTGGCGAACAAAAAACGGTTTCGCTGGAAGAGTTTCTTAATTCTTAAATTCTACACAGATGAAAATTTTTCACATTCTGAATGGCGATTGTTTAGCCAAAAAATTTCCGAAAAATTTGGAAGGTGAAATTATTATCTGGCGTGAAGCTTTAATTGATGGTTCCGTTTCTGATGAAGATTTTTTTGAAAACCGGAAAAGATTTATTGCTGAAAATTACGATTCAGAAAGGAGTTATGACGATTTGGTGATAAAAGAATTTCAGAAAATACAAAATATTCAGGAAGATTCTGAAGTATTTTTCTGGTTTGAAGACGACTTGTTTTGTCAGGTAAATTTTTGGTTTTTAATTTCGAGTTTGAATTTAAATAAAACAAAGATTTTCAGAGTTTTCCCAAATGATACAGAAAAAGGATTTGCAGAAAGCGATGAAAAAGATTTGCAAGAAATGTTTCATTCAGCAAAAGAAATTAGCGATTCTCAAAGAAGGCTGATTTCTGAACTTTGGAAAGATTTCCAGCAGAATAATGTATCGAAAGAGGTATCATCAGAAATTGTAAGAAACCTTGCTGAGCTCATTATTGCAAACCAAAACCGTTTTAACGGAGTTTTAGAAAATCAGATAAAAGGTATTCAAAAAAAAGCAGAAAGTTTTGAAGAAATTTTTAAAATTTTTAATCAGAAATATCCTGTTTATGGTTTTGGAGATTTGCAGTTAAAGCGATTTATTGATCAGTTTTCTAAATGATTTAGATTAAAATAGAAAAAGAAAATTCCGGCTGCGAAGCAGCCGGAATTTTAATTAAAACAAATAACAATCTCATTTATCTCGGTACAAACACCGGAATTTTCTTCAGAAAATCTTTTTTTACTAAAATCGTATCCTGACTGATTTCTTTAAAAGCATTTGGATTTTCTTTAAAAAGAATCTTACCGTAATCTTTCTTTTGAAAACCATAAACGTCTTTGATGATCTTATTTTTCGCAAATATGGTATCCACTACATTTTCTATAGTAGAGTTGTTTTCAGTGAGCAAACTTAAAACCAGATTTTTATTGGCAATATCTTTTGCACTGTCATTCGGAGCAGGATTTAAATTACTCTTCCAAAGATTATCCTGATCTGAAACTTCGTTTATAGTTGTATCCTCCTGAACAGGAGTAACATCGGGAATCACTTCAGACTTCTTTTCTTTTTCGTAAAATAAGGTGAAAAATATCAAAGCACCGATCAATAAAATATTTAAAACTAAAGAGAAAATAACGAAGCCTTTGTTTTTGCTTTTCTTTTCTTCGGTATAAGAATATTCAGATAAAGAAGGTCTTTGCAGAGGAAAAGTACTCACATTTCGGGGATTGCCTAAAGAAGAAACCGGTGTTGAAAGATTCAGTTTTCTTTTTTCTTCATAAAATTCTTTTTCAATTTTTTTGATAGAATCATTAATTTCTTCTAACTGTTTTCCTGATTCCAGGGCAGAAATATTTTCATTGAATTTCCGTAAAAAATTTGAATATAAGCTGKTTAAAGCCATCAGATTTTTATCTGCATTCTCAATTTTTTTCCCGTTTTCAAGGTGTGTTTGTTCGTCTTGCTCTATTTTTTTCTTAAAACTTTCGTATTCGTTTCTCCCTTCATCTTCAATTTTTTTGCTTTTCTGTTTCAGTTTTGAAATGGTATTGATTAACTGCTGTTTGATTTCAGTTTTAAAATTTTGAATTTCTTCATCTAATATTTTGATGTCAATCAATCGGAAAAGCCTTTTCTGAGATACAAATTCAGCAATTTCTTTACTGTCTATAAAAAATAAGGTATCGTATTTTGGCAGAATTTCCAAGGCTTTTYTAAACAAATTCTGAATAGAATGATTGTCTAATTTGCCGGTAAAAATAACCAGGTTTTTGTCTGAACTTTGCCAGTCTGTAAAGCTTATTTTTTTGCAGTTATATTCAATTTTTTCAAAATCCTGATCAAAAACATTGGTAAGATTAAACTCTTTTGAATGATTAATATTTAAAACATTATTGCTTACATTATTGTTTTTTAATTTCTGGTGAATCTTGTGCAGTGAGCTGAGTATGATGTTTTCATCGGCGGTTTCATCAGAAAAAATCAAGCTTGTACCGATAAAAGTGCCTGTTCTGTTAGAATTTTTTTCTTTTGCATACGTGTAAACAGAATAAGAGATCAAAAATCTGTCTGCCACACCTTCTTTTCTAATCGAATAGATGCGGTCATTTGGCGATAGCAATTGTATGGCATCTGTTTTCAGATCAAAAGTTTTTAAAGCTTTTTCTAAATTTTTATTTCCATAAATACAGGATTGGGTAAAACCATTCGGAGTTCCGAAGGTAGCGTAGCCGAAGACATTTATATTTTTCATTTATTTTGAAAAGCTAAATTTTATTTTTTCCCAAAAAGTTCCTTCATAATCCAGATCATAGCCTACAATATTATAATACAGCCACTTTGCAATTACTTCTGCCGACTCAAGGTTAAGGAGCGTAATCTTTTCGGTTCCTGCCTGATTCTGCACATTTCCTATTGTAAAATAGGTTTTGCTGAGATTATAGGTGTCAATCCTGTTATTGGTCATGCTCAATCTTTCACTGATGAAATTTTCCAGATGTTGTTCGTTATCCACACCTGTATTTCCCGATTTATCCCATTTAGAAATAATAAGAAGTACATTTACATTCTTCAGGTTTTTACCTTTTTTTTCAAGATAATCTAAAAATTCCACGATTTTAGAATCTTCCTGGTGTGCTTTGTCATAGCTTGTTACGATAAGGAAATTCAAAGGAATATCTGAATTTAAGTAAGCTTCAATATCTGCATGATATTTTCCGCCTCTTGAAATTTCGTTATGGTTTTCTCCTGCCGTTTCTAAAAATGAAATATTAATGGAAGGAACTTTCTTCGACTGATTGTTAGGATCAAAAACAAAATCTAATCTCGTAACCTGATCTCTTGTGCTTCTGTTGGGAAGAATACCTCTTTTGATATTTTCAAAAAAATCTGCCAGTAAAATCTGTGCTTCTCTGGAATTTGGACTTCCCAGTTTCGGTCGCAAAACTCCTGCATAAGAATTCAGGTAATATAAAATCGCCGATAAGATAACTGATTTTCCCGAAGCAGATGTTCCGTAAAAGAAAACAAAATTGCTGTCTTTATTTTTTACCGTTGTGGAACTTCCGTTTGAGGTGGGAACAAAACCATCGTCTTCTATTTCTGATGTATAGATATTTTCATTCGTTAGAATCTCGTTTTGAGTTTCATTAAAATCATCAAATTTTTTAAAATCGTCGTAATTGTAGTTGTCGAAAGAAAATGGTTGGTCGTTATTTGCCATGGTCATTTATTTATTAGGAATTAATGTTCTGCCTTTTTTTCTGTTCCCCAAAACGCTGTTGTTGGTTCTGCTATCCTGATTTGTAACCAGCAAAATAATAATCACAATCACAAAATCTAGCAAGATACATCCCGCCAAAACCACAAACTGATACATTCCGAAGTTTTTGATGGCGTGTTCGAAAGCGTAACCGATTTTTCCAACGTCCTGTGTTTTTGAAACAAGGGGTTCAAATTTAAATTTATCTTCTCCTAAAACATTGCCGGCTTTGTTTCCGATCTTATTATAATCAGTTAGAGCATTGTCAATAAGTGACTGTGCCAAATCATCTTTGTCTTTTTTAGATAACAGTAAAAATTCCTGCACTCTTTTGTTCCATTTTAAAACAGCATTATTGATGTCTGATTTCAGATTTTTTTCATCAGGTGAGAGATCCATCACCATATTATCGATCTGGCTTCCCATTCTTTGGGCTAAATCTTCGTAATCGTTTCCGATTGGAGTGAGAAGATCTACTTTTTGACCCGTCATTTTTTCAATATCTCTAATCAGTGATTGCGCTCTTGAACCGATTCCTTGGTTTGCAGGATCTATAATCTGAGCCATCAATTGTTTTTTCTTGATCTCAATATTTCGTGTAGTTTCTTTCGGATATTTATAATTTAATTTAGCTTCTATGTTTCCTTCAAGGTGATTGAAATCTTCATTGATGGTTCGTAGTTCTGTTTCATAAATAGCGGTACGCATAAATCTCGTGTACAACGCATTGAAATTGGCAATAAAGCAAAACGATGCAATAAAAATGTAGATTCCGACCAGACTTCCGGTAGATTTACCTTCAAGTTTTGCAGCACGAAGCATCCAGCATTTACCTTCAAGTTTTGCAGCACGAAGCATCCAGC
>NZ_JBFRGA010000168.1:0-17120 GCF_052115105.1 Chryseobacterium sp. 2TAF14 | reverse complement strand
ACCTGAAACACATTGATGTATTAATCCCGAAAAATAAGCTTATTGTCATTACAGGAGTTTCCGGAAGCGGAAAATCATCTCTGGCATTTGATACTATTTATGCGGAAGGACAAAGACGATATGTAGAAAGTCTGAGCTCTTATGCACGTCAGTTTTTAGGTAAATTAGAAAAACCAAAAGTTGATGATATCAAAGGTTTGGCTCCATCAATTGCAATTCAGCAGAAAGTTATTTCTTCAAACCCTAGATCCACAGTAGGAACTTCTACCGAGATCTACGATTATATGAAACTTCTTTTTGCAAGAATCGGTAAAACTTTTTCTCCGGTTTCAGGCGATGAAGTAAAAAAAGATTCGGTAACCGATGTGATAGATTTTATTAAAAATTCTAAAAACAACGTTCCGTTTTTACTGACAGCGCCTTTAGATTTTGATGTTGAAACGTTTACAGATACTTTAAATGTTTTAAAACTGGCAGGTTTCACAAGACTGGAAGTCAACGGAAATGTTGCCGGAATTGAAGATCTTGAAAGTTTTGGTTTCACTCCCGAAAAAGGCATGGAAATCAATCTGGTGATCGACCGTTTTTCGTATGAAGAAGACGAAAGTTTCCTTCAGCGTTTGGCAGATTCTATTCAGATGGCGTTTTATGAAGGTCGCGGATATTGTTCGTTAAAAAATACCGAATCGGGAACGGTTAAAAACTTTTCAAATAAATTTGAGCTTGATGGAATAGAATTCCTGGAACCGAATGTTCATTTTTTTAGCTTTAATAATCCTTACGGCGCCTGTCCGACTTGTGAAGGTTACGGAAAGGTGATCGGGATTGATGAAGATCTGGTGATTCCCAATAAAGCTGTGTCGATTTTTGAAGATGCGGTAGCTTCCTGGAAAGGTGAAAGCATGAGCGAATGGAAAAAAGATTTCATTAAAAAAGCAAAAGATTTTCCTATTCATAAGCCTTATCATCAATTAACGAAAGAGCAGAAAAATTACCTTTGGAAAGGTGACGGAAAAAGCAGCTTTCCTTCACTGAATAATTTCTTCAAAATGCTTGAGGAAAATTTATATAAAATTCAGTATCGTGTCATGCTTTCTCGTTACCGTGGTAAAACACTTTGCCCGACTTGTGAAGGTTTGCGTCTACGTGAAGAAACAAGCTGGGTAAAAATTGACGGAAATAATATTCAATCGATGATTGAGCTTCCGTTGGATGAGCTTTTACCATTAATTCAGGGTTTAAAACTCTCAGAACACGATAAAGAAGTTGCCAAAAGATTGTTATACGAAATTACAACCCGTCTTGAATTTTTATTGAAAGTTGGTTTGGGTTATCTTACTTTAAACCGTACTTCAAATACGCTTTCCGGTGGTGAAAGCCAGAGAATTAACCTTGCGACAAGTTTGGGAAGTTCTTTGGTGGGATCTATTTATATTTTAGATGAACCATCAATCGGTTTACATTCAAGAGATACCGAAAATTTAATTGAAGTTTTAAAAAATCTTCGTGATATAGGAAACACGGTAATTGTTGTGGAGCATGATGAAGATGTAATGAGAGCGGCAGATTATATTATTGATATTGGTCCGGAAGCCGGCTATTTAGGTGGTGAATTGGTTTTCGCAGGCGATTATAAAGAGCTGAAAGACGCCGATACGCTCACTTCAAAATATCTGACCGGAAGATTAGAGATAAAAGTTCCTGAAAAACGCAGAAAAGCAAAAGAATTTATTCATATAAAAGGGGCAAGATCAAATAATCTTAAGAATATCGATGTAGATGTTCCTCTTGAAAGTTTAGTCGTTATTTCGGGAGTTTCCGGAAGTGGAAAATCTACTTTGATGAAGGAGATTCTTACAAACGACATCCAGATTCAGCTTGGAATGGGCGGAAAAAAAGGAGATTACGATTCTGTGGAGTTTCCAAAAAAGTTAATCAAACACATCGAATTAATTGACCAAAATCCAATCGGGAAATCATCACGTTCAAATCCTGTAACGTATCTGAAAGCTTACGATGATATTCGTGATTTATTTTCTAAGCAGAAAAGCGCAAAAATGATGGGCTATAAACCGAAACATTTTTCTTTCAACGTTGACGGCGGAAGATGCGATGAATGTAAAGGTGAAGGCGTTATCAATGTTTCGATGCAGTTTATGGCAGATATCGAGCTGGAATRCGAAACCTGCAAAGGAACCCGTTTTAAAAATGAAATTCTTGAAATAAAATTCGACGAGAAAAATATTTCAGATATTCTTCACATGACGGTTGACGAAGCTTTAGAATTTTTCAGAGAAAATAAAGAAGATAAGATCGTTACCAAACTGACTCCGTTGCAAGATGTTGGTTTAGGTTATCTGCAGCTCGGGCAAAGCTCTTCTACCCTTTCTGGTGGTGAAGCGCAGCGTGTAAAACTGGCTTCGTTCCTTGTAAAAGGTGTGACGACAGATAAAACGTTATTTGTTTTTGATGAGCCTTCTACAGGATTGCATTTCCATGATATTCAAAAATTATTAAAATCATTGCAGGCATTAATCGATCTCGGTCATTCTGTGATTGTGATAGAGCATCAACCGGATATTATGAAATGTGCCGATCATATTATAGACATCGGTCCGGAAGCCGGAAAATACGGCGGAGAAGTTGTTTTTGCAGGGACTCCGGAAGATTTGGCGAAAAATAAAAAATCACATACAGCGAAATATATTGCTGAGAAATTGTAATTATATACTTATCCATAAAAAAATGTGGATAAGTAGTGAATTTTAACATTTAATTTACATTTCGTATTAAAAATATTCCTACATTTACTATGTAATAAAAACGAAATGAATCTTTTTCTTGCTTTTTTCGATTTCGAAATTGCAGTTAAATTTGAAATAAAAATTTAAGCACAGCATTGTCGGCTGTGCTTTTTTGTTGTTGTCTAACTAAAAAAATGAGATGTATTTATCTACTGAATCCGCTTCTAAAGAGCGGGTTCTTTTATTTCTATATTTAAAAATAAAAAACCGACAAGCAAAACTCATCGGTTCTTGAAAAATGAAAAATTAATATGGATATGAACTATTTAATGTTTTTAGAATCATTTTAATTCTGAAACAAATTTATGTTTATTTAGAATAAATATAAATAATTTATTGCTGATTTTTATCAGTTTCCAAAATATAGTTCATCTTTCTCTCTAGTAAGCTGATCAAGTTTTTTCAGTAATGTCGGTATTCTGTAGGCTCCGTGCATATTTTCTACATTCGTTTTCACCAAATCTGCATCAATTCCTATAGCTGTAAGGAACAGCGGTGTTTTGCTTTCTCCCCGGAAAACTGTTTTCCTTAAATCATCTTCAGATGCAAAACCGTTTTTAGCAATGCCAATAACAGGATATTTCTTATTCAAAGAATTGTAAAGATGACCGCCTAAACCAATTTTCCCGCTGTTATCTAAGGTTACATACCCATCAACAATAATAAGATCACCGTCCTTCAAATTGATCTTTTTTAACAGGCTTAAAATACAGGGCAATTCCCTTTTATAAAAAGCTCCGCTTTCATAATCAGAAGTGATTTCTGTATTTTCGGTATAAATAAAACTTTCGGCTTCAGAAGACCAGCTTTCAAAAGCAATACAAACCGTTTTTGCAAAATCTTCGTAATAAAAAGTATCGAATGCGTAAATCATCTTTTAAGAAGTAAAAAATTCTCCGAAATGCCACAAAACTCCTGCCGGATCCAGAAGAAAACATTCCTTTCCCCAAACTTCCGTTTTGGTAGGAACCAACCGTATTGAATTGTATTTTTCTTTCAGATTTAAAGAAACGAGTTCTTCCCAATAAAGGTCTACATTTTCTATTTCGAGGAAGATCATGGTGTTTTCAATCCATTCTTTTGCATAATAATCCTGCAGATAAAAAGCGAAATCTCCTTTTTTAAACACAGAAAGTTTAGAATCGATTTCCCCTTCTTCAAATCCGAGATCTCTGTAAAAAGACCTGCTTTCTGCAAAATTTTTCGATCCGATAAACGGCCTTATTGATTTTATTTTTTGATGCATGGTTTTGGGATTAGGTATTAGGAATTAGGTGTTAGGGATTAGTTGTTAGTTTTTCAGTTTTTTAGTTATTTAGTTGAGCGTTTATAAAAGATATTTAAAGGTTTAAAAATCTAACACAGAAATACTTAATACTTTAAAGCTAAAAACTAAAAAAACTGAAGTACTGAAATACTCCAAGTTTACTTCTTATCAACCACAATTCTTGCTTCACGGTTTGCGAGTTCCCAAGCTGTAGCAAAAACAAGCTGCGTTCTTTTTTGCAGCAGAGGGAAATCAATTTTTTCTACATCATCTGTAGGTCTATGATAATCTTCGTGAATTCCGTCAAAGAAAAATGCTACAGGAATGCCGTGTTTTGCAAAATTATAATGGGCATCATCTCTTCCGATCATGTCAATATTTAAATCAGCTACCGTATTTTCTAAAGGAAAAACAGGGTTGTCAGAGTAATAAGACGAACCGAAAAGCCCATGTTCTTCACCGGTTACATGCAAAAATAAAATTGATCTTTTGGGTCCGTTTCCTGCTTTTTTGGCACTCTGGAAAGCTTTGGCAATCTGCATGACCGCAACCGTTCCGCTTCCGTCGTCGTCGGCTCCGTTGTAAACTTCACCGTTTTTGGTTCCTACATGATCGTAGTGTGCAGAAATTACAATGATTTCTTCGGGTTTTTCGGTTCCTTCGATAAATGCCAGAATATTTTCAGAATCGGGAAGGTTTCCGCCACCCATTTTATTCATATAAGATGATGGGACTTTTTGATAATATGAAGTTAATTTTTTCGGAAATGAAATTCCCAGGTCTTTATAAAACTTAATAATATATTCTCCCGCTTTTTTCTGTCCACGGCTTCCCGTGTCTCTTCCTTCCATTTCGTCAGATGCAATTACATATAGATTTTTCTTTAAATCTTTCAGCTTAATTCTCTGATATGCTTTATTAAAAGCCTTTTCACTTTTTAAATTACCTGAACTTGAATATTGACCTGAATTTTGATTTTCAGTTGATGTTTTTAAACCTCCGCAGCTTATAAGAAGGATTACCGAAAATAAAGGAAGAAGCAATTTTTTCATAATTAAAATTATTTGTTTAAAAATAACAAAAAAAATTCATCTGCTTATCTCAAACATTTTTTTAATATATTTGAAAGAGACTGTTTAAATTTTTATAAAACATTTTTTAAGCATCAAGAGTTAATACAAAAGACTTAAGCTTAACTTGCGTCTTTGAGTTTTTCCAATAAATTTAAAAAGGCTCTTAATGTTTGAAAAATTAAGAATAAACATTTTTTTTAGTTTAATTAATAACATGAATTTTTAACAGGCTCTAAAGATTATGGGAAAAAATTACGGATTTAATGATTATAAATTTTTTACAGACATGTCGGAGCTTGCTTCCAGACATCAAAGTTATGATTTGTCATTAGGTCTTCCCGATTTTGAAATCGATCCCCGTCTTCGGTATTTTCTGAAAGAATCTGCAGATATGGTCAGTCACAGCTACGAATCGTTGTCGGGTAATTCTTTATTGATCGAGAATATCATTCGCTTTAATTTAAGCAGGAAAAACAGCCTGAAATTGAAATACGAAGAAGTAAATATCGTTCCCTGCTCTACTTTTGGGTTGTATACTTCTTTAAAATCTGTTTTAAATAAAGGTGACGAAGTGATTGTCATTCAGCCTTCTTATTACACTTACGCTCCTTCTATCGTTTTGAATGGCGGAGTTCCGGTTTACTATGATCTTGAAAGTGATTTTAAAATTGACTGGGAAAAACTTCAGCAGTGTATTTCACCGAAAACAAAAGCCATTATTGTAAATTCCCCTCAAAACCCTACCGGAAAAACATGGAGCAAACAAGACTGGGAACAATTATATGAACTCATAAAACACAAGGAAATTTATCTTATTTCAGAAGAAGTGTATGATATTTACCATTACGATAATGCTGAGCATTACAGCTCGTTTCTGCATCCCGAATTAAGGAAAAAAACGTTCTGCATTTTTTCGTTTGGTAAAATGTTTCACGCTACAGGCTGGAAAGTCAGCTATCTTTTAGCCGCAGAAAACCTGCTTGAAAACTTCAGAAATCATCAGCAGTACATTTCTTACAGCTCCAATTCGCCTTGTCAATATGCGATTGCAAAATATCTCGACGTTTTTGATCCTGCAGAAAATCAGACAATAATGCAAAATAAGCGGGATGTTTTCAATGAACTGATACAGTTTACGCCTTTGCATGTTGAGGAAATATCTCAGGGCGGCTTTTTCCAGATCGTAAATTTCAGAAACGTTAGCAAAACAATGACCGATGTAGAGTTTTCTAAATGGTTGACTGTAGAAAAAAAAGTGTCCTGTTTACCGCTTTCTGCATTTTATCATTCTAAAACAGATTCAGATTATATCAGGTTCAGCTTTGCCAAGAAAGACGATGTGATTGTTCAGGCTTTGGAGCATTTGAAGAGAAATTTGTAGTGATCATTAAGAGAGCAATCTTTTTATTTTTCCCATTGATTTTTGAAGATATTTTATTATGCCTAATCAAAAAGAGTTATAAACAAAAGCACCGCAAATGCAGTGCTTTTTATTTTGTTTAATTTTGACTATAAAGAAAGTACTCTCACATCAATTCTTCTGTTCTTCGCACGACACTCATCGGTGTCATTTGCTTCACAAACAGGATATAAAGAGCCATAACCTTCCGTTTCTATACGATCTCCAGAAATTCCTAATTTAAGGAGTTCCAGTTTTGCAGTCTGTGCTCTAAGGTTGGAAAGCTTTACATTTGTTGCCTGGTTTCCTGTGTTGTCGGTGTAACCTCCTAATTTTATTTTCATATTAGGATAGGCATTCATCAATTCTACAAGATTTAATAACTGTGCTTCTGCTTTTGGTTTCAGATTACTTGAATTTACTTCAAAATAAAGATTTTCAAGGGTGTACCAGTTGTTGGGATCTAAAACCGTTTTATCATTATTTTTGATAGCATTATACATCTGGTAAAGCTGGCTTCCTTCGCCAATAGAAATCTTTTTGCCGTCTTCCAATTCTACTTCTTTCAATTCTCCTGTATCATATACAAAATCTCCGTCTTCATTTAAAAAACCTTTTACTACTTTCGGAACAATAACCACATTTGTTACATTGGAACTTACAACAGTTGCAGGGTGATCCGCAGAAACTTTCGTTAAAGCTTCGATTTTTGCTTTTCTGTTGGCATCAATTTTATCTTTATGAAGCACAGCCAAAGTTGGCGCAATCACTAACGAAACAATCGACATCAGTTTAATTAAAATATTCATTGACGGCCCCGAAGTATCCTTGAACGGATCTCCAACGGTATCTCCTGTAATTGAGGCTTTATGCGGCTCAGAACCTTTGTAATAAATTTGTCCGTTAATATCAACGCCTTTTTCAAAAGATTTTTTAGCATTATCCCAAGCTCCGCCGGCGTTATTCTGGAAAATTCCCATTAAAACTCCGCAAACGGTAGCTCCGGCAAGAAAACCGCCCAAAACTTCAGGCCCGAAAATAAACCCGATCAGCAATGGAGAAACAATAGCAATCGCACCGGGAAGCATCATTTTTTTGATGGAAGCATCGGTAGAAATTGCAACACATTTTTGGTATTCCGGTTCGGCTTTTCCTTCCAGAAWTCCCGGAATCTCTCTAAACTGTCTTCTTACTTCTTCTACCATCGCCATTGCAGCCTGCCCTACTGCAGTAATTGCTAATGACGAAAATATAAAAGGAATCATTCCGCCGACAAATAATCCGGCTAAAACATCTGCTCTGTAAATATCAATGCCGTCGATTCCGGCAATTCCAACAAATGCTGCAAACAAAGCCAATGCCGTTAATGCTGCAGAAGCAATTGCAAAACCTTTTCCGGTTGCTGCTGTTGTGTTTCCTACAGCGTCTAAAATATCTGTTTTTTCACGAACTTCTTTTGGTAATTCGCTCATTTCTGCAATTCCGCCTGCATTATCAGCAATCGGACCGAAAGCATCTATTGCCAATTGCATTGCCGTTGTTGCCATCATTCCTGCTGCTGCGATTGCAACACCGTATAATCCGGCGCATAGATAAGAACCGTAAATTCCTCCTGCTAAAACAAGAATCGGTAAAAGTGTAGATTCCATTCCCACTGAAAGTCCGCCAATGATATTGGTTGCGTGACCGGTGGAAGACTGTCTCACAATACTTGAAACGGGTCTTTTCCCCATTGCTGTATAAAATTCTGTGATGATGCTCATTAAAGTTCCTACAACCAAACCAACAATGATAGCTCCAAAAACTCCCATTTTGCTAAATTCATGGCCTCTTAAAACCATGTTTTCAGGTAAAAGATAATTTACTAGGAAATAAGATGCTATTGCTGTGATGACGATGCTTCCCCAGTTTCCTAAGTTTAAAGCATTTTGTACATTGGATGTTGATGATCCTTCGTTATCATTAATTTTAACGAATAAAGTACCAATGATTGAAAAAATAATCCCGGTTCCTGCAATAAGCATTGGCAATAATATGGGAGCAAAACCACCAAACGAATCGTTTGACATTGTTTCTCTTCCCAAAACCATTGTTGCTAAAACCGTTGCTACATAAGACCCGAATAAATCGGCTCCCATCCCTGCAACATCTCCTACATTATCTCCCACATTATCTGCAATTGTAGCCGGATTCCGAGGATCGTCTTCAGGAATTCCTGCTTCTACTTTTCCTACTAAATCAGCTCCAACATCGGCTGCTTTGGTATAAATTCCGCCACCAACTCTGGCAAATAAGGCAATAGATTCTGCTCCTAAAGAAAATCCGGTAAGGATTTCTATGGTTCTTTCCATTTCGTGGGAATCTACAGGTGCATCAGGTGCAAAAACCTGCTTTATAATTAAATAAAGTGCACCTAAACCTAAAACTGCCAATCCTGCAACTCCCATTCCCATTACCGAGCCACCCGTGAAAGATACTTTAAGCGCTTTAGATAAAGAGGTTTTTGCTGCTTCTGCAGTTCTTACGTTGGCCTTTGTAGCGATCTTCATTCCTATAAAACCTGCCGAAGCAGATAAGATGGCTCCAATCACAAAAGCAATTCCAATGCTCCAATGTGAGTTGGAATTGGTCATGCCCATTACAGCAAGAAGAATGGCAACAATTATTACGAAATACATCAGAATTTTGTACTCGGCTTTAAGGAAAGCCATTGCACCGTCAGCGATATGACCGCTGATTACTTTCATTTTTTCATTTCCGGCATTTTGTCTGCTTACCCATTTACTTTGCATAAAAGTATAGATAAGGGCAACAACACCAAAAATGGGTACTAAAACAAATAAGTCCATAGTTTAATATTTTTTTGGTAATAGAATGTTAAATATAGTTAATAATTTCTATCAATCCATTTAAAATATTATTGCTTTTTGAATTATGGAAGAAATATTGGGTATTTATAACAAAAAAGCAGATGAAAATTCACCTGCTTTTATATTTTTAATAATTAAAAATTATCCTCCGTATTTGCTTGCATAATCATTTTTTGAAGCTACAATAACTTTTCTTGCATGTTCTGCTCCGTAAACTTCCTGAATTCTACATTTAGCAGGTTCATCCGGTAAATTTTTGTAGGTTAAGAAATAGTGCATCAATCTTTTTATTTCTGCTTCCGGCAATTCTGAAATATCTCTGAAATGACCAAATGCGTGATCGCTTACCATTACGGCTACAATTTTGTCATCTGCTTCACCACCGTCAATCATTTTAAAACCTCCGATTGGAATAGCTTCCATCAAAAGTCCGCCTGAGTGAATGTTGTGAGAGCTTAATACACAGATATCCAAAGGATCGTGATCTCCCATTGTAACGTCACTTGCACCGCTTTCTACCGCTAATTTCATTACTTCTTCATTACAGTAAGTTCTTGGAACAAAACCGTATAATGCAGGAATAATATTAGAAAATTTCTGAGGTCTGTCTACTTTAAGGTAACCGGTTTCTTTATCTATTTCATATTTAATGGTGTCTGAAGGAACTATTTCCACGAATACGTTCACCACGTTTGGCGCATCTTCTCCTGCAGAAATCCCATGCCATGGATGTGCTTTAAAATTTGGAATCATTATGTAAATTTATTATTTAAATTAAGCTATTATTAAAATTTCTTTTCTCAGATCTTCTATAGTTTGCCCGATATAATCATTATCATTCAAACTAATGCGGTTGCATAAGGTAAATAGTCTGAAAAATCTGTCATAATTTGAGGTAGCAAAATTACTAATAAATTGGCTCTTAGGAAAGTTTTTTAAATAAATCTTCTTTTGAACTCTGAACGTAAACCAAACCCAGTATTATTAGTTTCTTCATGCGAAAAATCAGACTCAAACATTCCGGGTCTTTTCTCGTCAAGTTCAGCAAAAACTTTTTTGTGAATTTCTTCAGTATAAGATTATTTTTCTCCGGCATCGTCACAACTCAAATAAAGCAGGTCTTTGCGTGACCTCATGATAGCACACGCTTTTTTCGTCAAAATAATGATAAACTAAGCTTTTTCGTGTTTTTGTTTTATCTAAATGTGGTTCTCCACCGTGAAGAATATTGGCATGCCAAATCAAGAGATCTCCTTTTTTAGCCCTGAAAATTTCTTTTTTCAACCCAAGTTCTTTCACTTTATTTTCAAGAAATTCTTCGTACGCTACATAACTTTTTTTACCGATTTTAAAAACTGTTCCTTCATTATCGTAATCAGAATTTAAGAAATAAGGAAGTTTATGACTTCCCGGAATATAGTGTAAAGCACCATTTGTTTCGTCCACATCATCCAAGGCGATCCAGACTCCTAAAAGTCCGCCCAAAGGATAAGTCGTCATGTGAATGCTGTCTGAATGCGTTTTTTGCTGGCTTCCGTTGATGAAATTAATGCTCTGAAACAGTTTTGCATCACCATCAATCAAAACAGACAAAAATTCAAGCAGATTTTTATCGTTTCCGATATTTTTTATGATTTCAGAATGATGAATAACGAACATCAATTTACCGCCATAACGGAATTTAATGGTTCCATCATTCATCAGTTTTTCAATCTCATCATTGATCTGATCGGCGGTTTCAGGCTTTAGATAATTTTTCAGAACCAAAAAACCGTTATTATCAAAACCTTTTGCGCTGGCTTTATTTTCGTCGGAAAGATTTTTGTAAAATGGTGTATTAAAAAGCTTTTGCTCGTCAAATTTCCTTTCATTTTCAGGTAAATGGGCAAAGTCTTTGCTCGAAATGCTCGAAAAGTAGCTTTTATCGAGACCGTATTTTTTATAAAGCGGAATATTGTGCTGTAATTTTTTTTTGTTGAAAAAATTATAAATCATGTAAGGCAACTTATAATTGCGGATCTTCTTTAGCATTGCAGACAGTTTGTAAATACTTTTATAAATTTAAGAATAATCTATAGAACTATTCTAAAGAACGTGATTAAATTAAAGTTTCATGATAAATTTCAAGCTCAGCAATTTTTTAATGATGTCTTTTTTAGAATATTCGATAATATGATAAGGCCGCAATTCAGGTCTGAAACCTCTGAAAAATTCTTCCACATTCGGCAATTCGCTTCCTTCGAAATCGAAAATTTTTGTTGAGATATTTACTTCTATACATTTGTCTATCAATACAGAAGCTCCCGATACTTTAACCGATTCTTTATCATTAAATGTTCCCAAAAGCGCAACTGTAAAATCATCAAAATAAGTGACGATAATATTGATGATCCTTTTATTGAGATAAAAAGCTGAAAAATTCAAACAATTTGCTTCATACATATTTTTAAATATTGAAATAAAAGAATCTAAGTCTTCTTCCTTATCTGCTCCCAGAAAATTTTCTTTAATAAAGCTTTCTGCCTGAGAAAAAGTAATGTTTTTAATTTCAGAATTCTTTATAATTTCTTCATCGAGTCTGAGTTTCCTTTTTCTTTTCGGAGAATATTTAGAATAAACCGTTTCGTAGTTATCAGGAAGAATGAGAAAGTTTTTTTTAGAATTCAAGGAAGTTTTAAAATGATTAAATTCATTAAAAGTATAAATCCTGATAAGATAATTTTTCTCTAAAAAATGTAAAAACTGTTCGTTGATTTCTGCATTATCCTCTTTAGAAAAAACACCCAACTGCTGACAAAGCATAGGATTATGAACGATCTTAATCCCCGATTTAAACACAAAAGGAACCGGCATTACGGCTTCATAATCTCCGTAAACCAATAATTCCCATTTTTTGTCAGAAGAAATATCTAAAAACTGTTTTGTAGCAGAATATTTTCGCTGTGCAGAGTTTTCCAGGCATTGAGCATATTTTTCAAAATCAATTTCATCGTATTTTAATTTTTTAATCATAATAATCCTTCGTCTGAAAAACTTATATAAGCGTTTTGGGTAATAATTAAATGATCCAGAAGCTGAATGTTCATCACATTTCCTGCTTCTTTTATTTGTTTGGTTATATTGATGTCTTCTTCACTGGGTTTCAGGTTTCCTGAAGGGTGATTGTGCGAAATAATAATTGCTGTTGCAAAATGTTCTAAAGCTGTTTTAAAAAGTATTCTGATGTCTACAATCGACTGGTTAATTCCGCCCTGAGTTAACTGTGAAATATGAATCACTTTATTATTTTGATTGAGAAAAAGCGCCCAAAATTCTTCAGTTCTTAAGTCTGCTAAATGTAATTTTAAAAGATTGTAAGCATCTTTACTGCTTGAAATTTGCGGTTTTTCAGGAATTTCCTGCGCTGCTCTTCTTCTCCCGATTTCAAGAGCCGTTGCAATCGAAATTGCCTTCACTTCGCCTACTCCTTTGAATTTCATTAAATCTTTAATCGTTAATAAACTGAGCTGATGCCAATTGTTATCAACCGATGCAAGAATTTTTCGGGCTAATTCTACCGCTGTTTCATCTCTGTTTCCGCTGCCCATGATAATTGCCAAAAGCTCAGAATCAGAAACCGAATTTTTACCTTTCAGCAAAAATTTTTCTCTTGGTCTGTCGTCTTCTGCCAAAAATTTTATAGACATGATTTTAGGTTATAGGTTATAGGAATTAGTTATTAAGTATTTTAGTTAATGAGAAAAAAAACATTAGTTTACTTTATATTTATTAAATTCATCCATCATCCATCATCCATCATCCATCATCCATCATCCAACAACTATCAACTATCAACTATCAACTATCAACAAAACTAATAAAAAGCATACAAAACAATGCTCTTTTTCGATTGGTCTACATATTTTGCGGTTTCTTTAAAAGCTTTTATTGAAAGCATCGGACAACCCAAGCTTAAGCACGCCAGATTTTGTGATTCCTGATCCGGAATACATCCAAAAGAATGTAGTACGATCGCACGCTGCATTGCGTTGCTGTTGGTAGAGTCTAAACCTTTTAAACGATAAGCTTTCCCGAACTGACCTGAATAACTCTCTTTAATTTCATATTTACCTAAAGATGATTGATAAGAGCCTTCAACATTAGAAAATTTAAGCTGACCTGAATTTTTGATGACAGATCCTGAACCATGAGAAACAATGGCTTTCTGTATTATTCTGTTGTTTTTTAAATCGTAAACAAAATAACGGTACTTCCCGGAATGGATTTTAAAATTAATAAAAACCGCTAGATTCTGGTTGTAATCTTTGTCTTTAATATAATTTTTAAGCTCCGAAATCCTTTCTTTAGGCAGAATATCTGTATTTGACTGAGCTTTTGACTGAGTACAGGAAATCAGAAATAATAATGCGAATAGTAAAGATTTCATATTTAAATATTATTCAATGATCAATCCGTCCTTCATCACCAGTTTGCGGTCTGTAATTTCGGCAAGTTGCGGGTTGTGTGTGACAATCACAAAAGTCTGGTTGTATTTATCTCTAAGATCAAAAAATAAACGGTGAAGATCATCTGCGTTTTTCGAATCTAAATTTCCTGTCGGTTCATCTGCATAAATGATCTTTGGCGAATTAATCAAAGCTCTTGCAACGGCCACTCTCTGCGCTTCACCTCCCGATAATTGATTCGGTTTGTGGTGAATTCGCTCTACGATTTTTAAATCTTCAAACAATTGATATGCTTTTTCCATCGCTTCTTTTTCGCTCGTTCCTGCAATTTTGGTAGGCAACAAAACGTTTTCTAAAGCCGTAAACTCGGGAAGCAGCTGATGAAACTGGAAAACAAAACCAATATTCTGATTCCTGAATTTTGAAATCTGCTTATCGGTCATATTGATAAACGATTCGTCTTTCAGTTTGATTTCAGTATTGTATTTTTCAGGGTTTGAAGGGCTGTCTAAAGTTCCCAAAATCTGAAGAAGTGTAGATTTTCCGGCGCCCGATTCCCCAACAATAGAAACAACTTCCCCGGTTTTGATGTGAATATCAACTCCTTTCAATACTTCCAGACTTCCATAAGATTTATGGATATTACTCGCTTTAATCATGCTTCAAAAATAGTGATTTTTTCTTTTGTTTTGGGGTTTTGAATGTTGCTTTTAAATTGGAAATTTAAGTCGTAAAATATTCATGATATTCCTGCACTACCCTTTTTGCCAAGCTTAAGCCTAAACCCCAACCTCGTTTTTTTGTAGAATATCCTGGTTTAAAAGCATTTTGCGCCTGATATTTTGTCATTCCGCTTCCGCTGTCTTTTACTTCAACCAGAATATTTTTGTTGCGTTCGAAAACTGACATCTGCAAAGTACCTTCACCTTTCATCGCATCAACGGCATTTTTTACCAGATTTTCAATAACCCAGCTCATCAGAATTTTGTTGTGCGGAACCAAAATATTATATGTCGGAAGCAAAAGCGTAAAATCGATCTTCTTAGAAATTCTTGTTTTCAGATAATCATAATTTTCTTTAATGGTTTCATTAAAATTGTTATCATTTAATTCGGGGACAGAACCAATTTTTGAAAATCTTTCGGAAATTGTTCTCAGCCTGTCGATGTCTTTTTCTATTTCGATAACGCCGTCAGAATCAGGATTTTCAAGCTTCATGATTTCCATCCAGCCCATCATTGATGATAATGGTGTCCCGATCTGATGGGCGGTTTCTTTTGCCAACCCTGCCCAAAGATAACCTTCGTCGGTTTTTTTCACTGTTCTTAAAAACCAGAATGAAAATAAGAAATAACACAACACAAAAAATCCCAGCAAAAACGGGAAGTACTGAAGATTATTCAGCATTCTTGAGTTGTCATAATATACAAACTGATTATTTCCGCCCTGCACTATTATTTCTATCGGCGGATATTTTTTTTCCATTTTCTTAGCTTCGGCAATAATATTTTGAGCATCATCGCCAATTTCCTTTGGTAAATGTTTATACTCTATTACCTGATCATTTTTATCTAAAATAATCATCGGGATTGTCGTATTTGAGCTATAAATGGCAAGAAGAAGTTCCTGAACTTCAAGACTTGGTGTCATATCCTGCTGAAATTTTATTGCTTTTACCAAGATATCAACTCTTTTTACTTCGTCTTTCTTTAGATAATTCACCACCATCGTTGAAGCGATCACAATGGCGACAACCACCAAAGTCATCAGAGAAAAAATAAACCAGTTGTTGAACCTGGCAAAAATGGATCTTTTTTTCAATTCTATTTATTTTAAAACATTCAAAATCTTTTGCAGTTCTGCGCTTCCGCTTCCTGAATAATTATTAATGATAATTGAATATACATATTTTTTTCCATCTTTAGAAGTATGATAGCCTGCATAAGATTTGGTATCGCGCATGGTTCCGCTTTTCATCTTCATGCCGTTGTCCTGATTAGGAAATCCGTCATAATAAGAATCAAACCAAGCCTGTTTTTTTGCATAAAGCAATGCCTGAACTTCCGCTTTTGCCGAAACATAATTTTGCGGAGAAAGCCCGCTTCCGTCGGCAAAATTGATCATGTTTGAATTGATGCCTTTTGCTTTCCAGAATTCTTTTAAATAAGCAATTCCGCTTTTGAAGCTTGAGTTTCCTTTTTTCTCTTTACCTAAAGTTTTAACTAAATTTTCTCCGTATAAATTCACAGATTTCCTCAGAAACCAATACACAATTTTGTCTAAAGCCGGTGATTCATAAGTGAGAATGATATTGTTTTTTGGAGCTTCCAAAGCTTTTTTACCATCAATTTCGAGTTGGGAACTGGTTATCACTTTTCCTGAAATATCAATTCCTGAATCTTTCAGCCATTTCTGAACTTCAGCGCCCAATTGTAAAGGCGGATTGGGAACAGATCCCGAAACGGTGGTTACTTTTCCAGCCGGTAAACTTCCGTTTATTAAAGCAACATCAGAATGTGGCGCTGTAAAAATTAAACTCTGATCTGAACTTCCCGAAGCTTTTAAATCATTCAGCCATTTTACATTTTCTAAAGGATAAGAAAAACTTTTAAAATCGCTTCCGTTGATGTGGATGTCAAATTGGTTTTCTCTCCAGTTGACGCCCCAAACTCCGGCTCCGTAATAATTTCCCAAATCGTCCCACGGCCAGCCTCCGGGAATGGTTTGATGGTCAAAATAAGAATCGTCGATCACCAGATCACCTGAAATTTTTGTAATTCCTGATTTTTTAACTGCTTCGATCAGTTTTTGTTTAAAATTTTCGGGTTTGTACTCTTCATACCTCCAGCTTCCCAAAGTAGGATCGCCGTTTGAAGTGATGAAAAGATTTCCATTTAAATTTCCATTAGAAATCGTTCCTGAATATGATGATGTTGTTTTGTATGTGTAATTTTTGCCTAAAGTTTCCAAAGCTGCGGCGGCTGTAAAAATTTTTTGCGTTGAAGCTGTAGATAACCCTTTATTTCCCTGAAATTCATAAACAAGATTTCCGCTTTCATCGGCAACATAGAAAGACAGGTTTGATGAAATTGCCGAAGAAGAATTCATCAGATTTTTTGTAGCATCATCTAATTTTTGGGCAACGTTTTGGGCAAAAATAATTTGTGTGGAAAGGGCAAGAAATACAAAAGTCTTCTTCATGGAAATATTATTAAAGTTTAAAGATAAGAATCATTTGACTCTTAGCCGTTTTGTATGTAAA
>NZ_JBFRGA010000167.1:0-11124 GCF_052115105.1 Chryseobacterium sp. 2TAF14 | reverse complement strand
CATTTATGATGTCTTGGGGACCGATTTGCTGGGTTCTGATCTCAGAGATTTTTCCAAATAAAATCAGAGGAAGTGCAATTGCGATTGCTGTTGCTGCACAATGGGCAGCAAATTATTTAATCTCATCAACCTATCCTTTTATGATGGAATTCAGTGGAGCGTTTACCTACGGTTTTTACGGTGTAATGAGCATTTTATCACTGGTTTTTGTCTGGAAATGGGTTCCGGAAACGAAAGGCAAATCTTTAGAGGAAATTGAAAAGGTCTGGGAAAAATAAATATTCTTCAATTATAATTAATTTTGTGTAGGGCATCGTTTTCGGTGCTCTTTTTTATATTTGTAATTAAGAAATAATTTATGAATATTTTAAATCGATTATTACTCATCTGAAAGCAATCACTGCAAATGAAAAATGATTTAACTAATAGATTTGTCGCGAAACAGATTTATATAAATCAGCTTCCGGAAAAACTCAGCTTATTAATTCAAGGAAAAACAGAATTTGATTTTATCGGAATCACTTCTAATGGCAACGACTGCATTTATTTTGCAAAACACGGTGAATATTTAGATATTGAATTTGAAGCAATAGAAAAAACGCAAATACCATATTATGAAAAACTAAAACTTTTTGCTTTTGAAAATAAATTTAAGATTGAAGAATCTGTGAATAAAAAGATTCCTTATCTGAAGATCAAAACAAATGCTTCTATAGAAGAGACCCTTCATTTAGCTCAAAAAATACAGCATGATATTTTTGGAAATAATGAAAATACGAAATATGAAATTGTACCGTAATATTTAGAAAAATATATTAAATTGAGTTTGTCTAAACTTAAAAAAAAATCATGTTGGAAAATGCACAGGCGCAAAGTGACAAAAGATTTCAAAATTGGCCGTTGAAATTTTATCGCAGATAAAATCGTTGCGTCTTAAAACAGAATATGAATTAAGATTTGCTCCTTTGCGATGAATAAATTTAAAGTTTAAACAAATTTAAATAAAAAAAGAAGTATAAATAAAAAGAAAATTACCTTACTACTTCCAGTTCTGTTTTACCTTTCGGAATGTGAAAATACAGCATATACGTATTATTTTTATACTGATTTTCGCCCACTTCAAAATTTCCCCAAAGCGGAGAACTGTTGTCTATATTATCAATTAATGTAACAATTTTTCCGTTTCCGTAGATGACCATTTTGTAATTTTCCAGCGGTTGCATTTCAAGTCCTTTCTGTCCCCATCTCTGTAAAAAAGTAGAAAGAAAATTTTCATTGGTTTTTTTATCATAAAAAAAAGCTTGCGCCACTTCTTTTTCTGCAGCCAATTTTGCATTAGCCATCTCATCAATTTTTCTGGTTTGAAGCCAGCCGTGAAATCTCTGGTATTCTTTTACAACTTGTTTTTCCAAAGTTGCGCTGTTTATTTTAGACAGATCGGTACTATTTTCCCAACCGTTTAAAGCATAAGGAACATCTGCCTGAAAAGTTCCGCTATATTCTATGTATGGTTTTCCGGCATCACTTAAAATATTCTGTCCGCTTTTATCATCCTTTTTTAGAGGAGCTTCAAACTTTACAACTTTACCGAATCTTTTTTCAATATCACCATTTTCGCTGAATCTTACGCCTTCAATTTCCATTTCGACTCTTGCTCCGGGCTGAATTTCATTTTGCGGAACCAATGTTACTTCACCATTCACTTCTTTTCTGTCTCTTACGGGATAAACTCTTATTTTCCAGGTTTGAACTCCAGGTTTCAGAATCGCAATGTTAATCGGCGTACTTCCGCTGGATGAGCCGTCTCCGGGACCGAAATATCGATCAACAGGATAATCGTTTATCAATACTTCATAATTACAACCCCCGATAAATATCATCGCCTGATAATTGATACGCTGATCGTAATGTTTAACATTTTTATATAAATTTCCAAAAATTTCTGTTGCTTTTCCGTCCATAGCTTTTTTGTTTTGCCCGCAACTCTGCAGACTAATTAAACTGATTATTAAAATGAAGTATTTGTACATATTTTTTGATTTAGTCTTTTTTGGAAGGAAAATAAAATTTCCCCCATTTCTTTGGTTCTTTCCAGGCATCAATTGCTTGCCATGTAAATTCGTTGGTACTTTCAATGGAGCCATATTTTGATTTACCGTCACGACTGCTTACCTGCCCAGAAAAACTTGCTTCACCTTTTATTTCCAATCCTTCGAAAGTCATTTCCGGAGCAAGATACCATCCGTAATCATCGGTATCAATCGGAGCTTTTGCCGTCCATTTTGCGGTTGCTTCTGCACCTAATTTTCCTGTCACGATAACTTTTACAAAGAATTTTTTCTTTTCGATATTTAATTCTATTGCGATTTTTAGTTTAAATTCCAAATCACATTTAAGCTCTGCAACCTGCTTGTCATTGGCATTCCGGTCATCTTTATTAAAGCTGTTTTCGCCTGTTTTGGTGTTGAGAAAACCTTGTAATTTACCTCCAAAAGTACCCGTAGCGCTTAACTCACAAGTAATTTTGCTTCCGTCACCAATAATTGCCATCGTAATATCTGCTGCAGCAATTACCGCCAAAGCGACAGGATGCGCTCTTTGTGCTAAAGCAAGAAAATCTAATGTTGCGGTAATCCCAATTAAAGGGGTGAGTTCTAAAACTCCCTGCAAAACAACACCGGTCTGGTTATAAAACGGGCCCCGCTGACTAATATTTTCTAAACTCCATTCAAACTGGGCTTCCAATTGCGGCCATTGTATGCTGATGGAGCCGATTGACCTAGTGAGTTTAAGCTCATATTCTTTAGACTGGCGGTCCATTTTTCGTTGGAGAATATTTATATCGTTTTCAGCTCTTGCTTTATCGCGGTCAGTAACCAAAGCACTATATTTGGCTTGCGCAGATCTTAACTGCTCTCTGGTTTTCTCTAATTCACGCTTTTCTTTTTGATCTTTTTGATCAGCAACGCTTTCTAAAGCAGCTTTATGTTTAGCATCAGGCTCTTTGTATTTTTCATCTTTCTTATTTTCATCTCCTAAAAAAACTGAATTTACAAATTTCCCGATTGCACCTAAGCTGTCTGTTAATGCTTTTACCTGTTTTGTAACGTCTGCTGTGGCATCATATTCATTTTTCTCATCCCATTTTGCTCCTAAAGAAATGCCGATGCTTTTACCGTCGCCTGCAGCAATCCATTTTTGAGGCTCTCTTTTAAATTTTGCCTTTTTTGTGTCTACATATCGCTGGTTTCCCCAAAGCTCTCTTTCTACCGTAGAGTTTTTGTAAGATAATTTTAAACTCCATCCTACATCAGGATAGGTTTTAACAGAAACAGCCTGTTGATATCTGCACGTATTACTTCTTACCATGTATGTATTTGTAGGGACACCGTTTCCTAACCAAAAATACCTGAATATAGGGTGTACAGGTATTCCCGCAAGATTTATCGGAGTGTAGTCGTAAATATATCTTGCTTTAAATTTCAGCTGCTTATCATCACCATCTGCTGTATATTTTTCTAATTTACCATCAAAAGCAATTAATTGCTGAGCGCTCATATTTGCTTTATCACCTCCTATCTGAACTTTTATAGTACTGTTCCCGGATGTGCTGCTTTTTTCTTCTTCCTCTTTGGCATCTTTCTCAAACTCTTTTTCAGGATAATCTATTAAACTTAAAGCATGCTTTTCGTGATCATTGAGTGTGCCGTCAAATGAGCATTCTGTAGTATCTGTATCAAGATCTATCGTGATATCATGGGTATTATTCACAGGTCCCGCTACCAATTCGAAAAGATTCAGCGGGGGAACAGATTTGTCTTCCAGCAAATCTATAGTGCGGGTTCCGTCGCTTACCTCAAATTTGTTATATCCGCACGGATGAAATGCCTGAAAATTTGTTTCAATCTTATCTACAAATACCGGAACGTTTCCTGTTTCCGGCATCTCTACTTTTACAGATTCGCGGCAATTAACTGTTAAAAAAGAATCTAAATCTTTTTTCTGATTGCCAAAATGAATGGTCGGTTTAATGATAATCTGCACTTCACCGGTACACCACGCAGGATCTACAAATACATCAAGTACTGCTTTCTGAACATTTGGCAGCGCAGAAATAGTTCCGTCTGCCCCATCTTCTTTCGGATCGACAAGATGCCCTGTAATCGTTCCTGCAGGAGGTTGTATACTTTTAGGATCTGAATAATCATAAATTTCAACTTCTGCTAAAAACAAATCTTTAGAATCTATAATTTCGTAAACAGAATCCGGCTGATCTGGTTTTTTATTGGCATAAACCTGAATCACACTTCCGTAAGCATTTGCCTTTAATGTTTTGCCATTCGCTTTCAGCTCAACTCTGATATTGTGTCCATACATACTTCTTGTATAAATATGTAGCTGAACTTTTGAACCAGGGATCACCGGTTTATCAATTTTTAAAGGGTTGCCGTCTTTATCGTAACCGTACCATTCCGCTGTTAAAATCTGCGGGCTTTGGCTTTCAGTGTGAATGTATAAACCAGATTTTATATTTCCTGTAGGAGAAGAGCCTTCAAAAAAAGGTTCAAGCCAGGCAAATCCGCCTCCGTAAAGGTGCTGCTTAAGTGATAAATTTACTTCTGTGCTGCCTTTTGCAATGGTTTCATTCCTTCCGTTTGGTAAGCTGCTGCGTTGGTAGGCTAAATTCCAGGCCCAGACAACAGATTTAAATTTATTTTCAAAATTTTCTAATTCCTGATTTAAATTTTTTAAAAGATTGTCTTTAGTATTTTTTAAATTTTGAGCTTTATTGCTGGCTATTCTTATATTTTCATCCATACTTACCTGAGCGTGGGTTACCTGTGCACCGTTGTGGCTTTCAAGCTCGGTCCTCCTAAGACAATTGCAGTTAATGTATTATTTTCCATTGTTATTCTATTAAGATTCTATAAAATCTGTTTTCCTTATATACTGACCGAGATCTGTAAAAGGGAACAGTTCCATCAAAACTTCTTTTTCTGCATTCTCTACATTTTGTGGAGTTGCTTCCATTATTTGCCCATGATTAATGATGCTTATGCAATCCGGAGCTCCGATCGGGCAAGTTGCTTTACTGTCTTCAAGTAATGCTTTTCCGCTGTTGTCCTGCAAAGTAATTTTATCGTAGAAACCGTTCCATTGCGTAACCGTTACCTGACAAGGATTATTGTTGAGCTTTGTGCAGCTTCCAAACATATTTTTTTCGAAAGTTTTACCAATATCCATATGGGTAGCCATCAGTTTCTGACTTCCGTTTTTGTCGTTAATATATCGTTTGCTCTGAGTCAAAACTTTTAGCTTATCCGGAACCGACCCAAATTTACAGCTACAAATAGCGCCTTGGCAAACAAGATGTTTCTCACTCATAATCTGCGATTTTTGATTGACTTATTAATTGAGATCTCCCAATTCGTAAAGCTGAAAATCAATAATATGTTTTTTATCATTTTCAAAATAAGAAATAGATCCTGTTACAGAATATATTGCTCTGGTGTCTTTATCTAATTTATAAAGCAAATCTACTTTCCCTTTTTCTTGGTTTTTATTAAATAAATTTTCTTCTTCAAATCCGTTTATTCTTAATGCGATTTTATTGCCTCTCGTCAGTTTTTTCTGCAAAGAAAATTGTATTTTATAATTCATCTGCTTTGCAGTTCCTGCGTGATAAATCTGCAACAAACCTTCTTTTTTAAAACCACTGTATGTCTGATAAACAGGCAGAAAAAAAAGTTTAAAAAACAGATTTCTTTCTAAAAACTGCAGCTTTTTATTGAGATTACAAAAAGTATCATCAAACTGCTGAAGGATTTTATCTGTTGTCTCAGACTGGTAATACTCTTTTAGTTTTGGCAGCGTTTCGTTTTCCCATCTTTGGGCAATTTCATCTGCATTTACAATTTTATCCAGGCTCCCGTTTTTTTTCATTGAAACCTGTAAAGGATATAATGTATCATTAGCTTTTTCAAACAATTGCTCGATGGTCTGATCAATATTTTGGTTGTTTACATACGTTTTTTCTTTCGTCAGTTCTAAAAAATACGGTGTACGTTTTACGTTTATTTTGTAATGTATCTGAAGATTTTTTGGAGTAAAATTGATCACAACTCCATATTTTTTCGCTTCATTTTTTATGGGTAATTCGAGCGTTGTACTTTTTAAAACTTTAATATTCTGCTCTTCAAAGTTTTTTGAGGGCAGATAAACATGCTGTACATATTTAGATAAATTTAAACTCAATAATTCCTGCAAATTGCAATGCTGATTATGAAACTGTACAACTTCCTGAGGAGTCATCTTATATTCTCTTGAAAACTCTTCGAGATTGAAGACTCCCTCTATTTTTACTTTCGCAAATTTTGTTTCACTGCTCATTAGCTGCTTACCGAAATATTAAATTTAAACCTTACTTTTTAAGCGATTTCAATTTGTGAATTATTTGGATGATTCTTTAAATTTTCTTTTGCTTTTATAAATCCTTACACTGTCTGCTTTCAATGGCTGATTATTTAGAAAAATGTCAAAGCTGTTATTGTCTGCACTAATTTTAATATTCATTTTAAAGTTTTTTTCTGCATTTTTAAATGCTTCATTTGCTTTTTCCCAATTCAGGAAAATACGTCCTTCAAAAGCTTCACTTTTACCGGTTTCCCAAAAGAAATCTATTTCTTTCGGTATCGCTCTTTCTTTTACAGAAGGGTTTCCTGCGATCGGTCGCAAAAGAATATCTCTTTCACCATTATAATAATCTGTATTGATTGAAAACAGCTTAAAATTTTTGTTATCTGAACTTATATTGGGCGACCAGTTATATTTTTTTCTGTAATTAATCCATTTTTCAGGTGACTCATCAGGAAGATAATATTCTTTCGCCAGCTCTTCAAACAATGCAGCATCTACTCTGTATGTTTTCTGGTATTTTTCTTTTAATCTTTTGATCTCAGCTTCGTTGGTGATTTTTTCCGCCTGATATTGTCCTACTTCGATCTGAGTTGGTCCGAATCCAATCCAGACTACCACCATTCCTTTGGGGGCAAAGCCAAAAATGAGATCAGACATCTTATAATAAGATTTTGCATACGCATTATATTTTTTGCGGTAATCTGGCTCATTATTAATATTGATAAACTCTTTCATCGGCTCATCAGAAGATTCCGATTCATCCACAGCATACGCTCTCTGAACAAGCTCCTTTATTTTATCCTTCGGAAAATTTGCTTTTAAATGATAAAATGCATTTTCACTTTCTGCATAATATTTTATATCTGCACCAACGGGAGTTCCGGTCTGCTCTGTAAAACCTTTCCCTGAAATTCCCCAAGTTCCTGAAGAACTACCATAAGGCAAATGCGCAGAAGTGCCTTCCAATGTTATTAAAGAATCTTCTACGGGAGTTATCAAATGTTTATTATCGGTGTGCGAAATCTGCACGTTATATGACGGAACTATCGATTCTTTCTCCATTTTTTGGCAATTCATGAGCTGAAATAAGCCCGTTAAAAATATTATTATTTTAAATTTATCCATCTAATATTGTTCTTTTACGTTCTGACGAAGGATGCACCCCCGATACGATAGGCCCCATTCCAAAAGCATCTAAATTGGCAGACCAGTGTAAATATCCTTTCCTTAAATCTTTCAGATCATTGGTATTCATATTAAAATTCAGATAAGAATAGCTTTTTGATGTAGAAACATAGTCCGAAGAAGATACTTTCTGCCCTGAATGTGCTTTTGTAACATAATTGTTTTTCAGGTCTACACATTTTTGCACATATCCCTGAAGATGCGATGATATTTTTGTAACCGTAGCATCTGTTATCTTGTTTTTCTTTCTTTGTCTATCTAAATATTTAACCCCGAAAAAATCAGAAAAATGAAACATATAATGCAGCGGAAGTTTATCAAAATGGTTTGACAGATCACGCTTTCCCCACAGTTCATATTTATATTGCGCCCCAAATCTGGTAGGGTATGTTTTCGTTACAATGCTTATCTGAGCAGGATCGTACCATCCTTCTTCAATCAGGATATTGCGATAGTTTTYGCATGATGTTTTATCATTAGTTGCTTTATAGATGAGAACATTTTCATTTTCCCCGTCAACATAACCGCCTCCGATATCAGAATGTACGCCGGGTAACGTAAATTGTAAACCTTTTATACCCGAACTTTCAATATTTGTTAAGCTAAAATTATCTCTGAATTCGTCTGCAGAAGCGATCTGGAATATGAAATTGGCATTCTGAACAGAATTCAGTCCCAATTGCTCAGAATCATTTTTTACAAACCAGTTACCTCGGTGATTGGCTCCGTAAGAAGCCACCGTATCGTATAAACCGACAAAGTTGAAAACTACTTTTTTTATTTTTAAATTATTTGCAACTAAGCATGCTCCGAAATACCCGAAATTTAATAGGTAAGAATCTGTCTTATCTTTTGGTATATTTAAAATTTGGTCACTTCCTTTTTCATCCTGGTTTTCTTCTGATTTCGACAATTCATAAAAATCAGGCGGATAAACCGTTAAATCACCACCCATTTTTTTAACGGTTTGTGGTGCAGTTGTAGAAACTGTTATAAAATGACGTGCCGCTGCTGCGCCTCTACTGAATCCGTAGACATTTACCGAAAGTACATCAATCTCTTTACTCCCGAATTTATTTTTGATGGCTTCGGCTCCTTTTACACAGCCTTTAGTAACTTTTGCTTTTATTCCCCTTTCAGCAACACCCAAACCGGCGCCTCTTACAGGTAAGCCAAGAGTGTCGTTGTCAGATTTTCCATCAACCGTTCCGATCCCTTCAATGTACCACGAAACCTGATTATCTGCAGTAGGATTTATCGCATCATATCCTCTTGCAACATTAGAATAATCATTTGCATAGCTGCCGGATTTCTTCTCTTTTGAAAGCCCTTGCTGGGTATTTGTTTTGTTATTAAGCGTGCCATCAAAAAAAAGATTCAGACTTACATCGACTGTATTAACGGGTTTATCGTTAGGATTTACTTCATTAGGACTGTTATAGCTCACTCCTGTATCAGTCCCGTTTTGTAAGACTTTCCTTATCCCATTATGAGCAATATCACCTTTCGAGAAAGCCAGCTGGTCGCCTTCTGTCTGGGAATTTACCTTACCTTCAACAAAATATTCGATGCTCATGACTAATAGTTTTTAGACTTTTCGCCACTGTTATTTTTTACTTCTTTTTCTGCGTGATGCTCAACGTTTCCTTTACTGCTTACTTCAATGCCCTGCAAACTGATAAGCTTATGTTCCTTTTCTCCGAAAGTTTCCATATCACCTTTTACATAATGCGTTAATTTGCCTGTAACATTGGTAAAAAAACTGCCAAGAACCCCTACATTTTTCATGGCTCCTACAGATTCAGAAAAATTCATGGTTACATTTTCTGTTTTATTCATCCCTACCGTGTTCGATTGATTGGCTCCAACAGTAGTCGTCATATTCTGTCCTACAGAAATATTCATATTTCCGCCGGCATTAAAATTAATATCATTCGGTGCGGTGACTGTAATATTTCCATTTCCATCCATAAAATAGGTGTTTCCGCTCGGGTCTTTTATGGTTACGCTTTTATCGTCGTCATTCATCAGAACTTTAATTCCGCTTTTGGTCTGAATGGAACGCATATGATTATTGATTCCGCCACCCAATCCGATTCCCCCATGAAACATTCCGCCCATCACAAAAGGTCTGTCGGGATGGTTGTGTACAAAATTCACCATCACCTGATCACCAACTTCAGGTATGGCTACATAACCTCTGTTCTGTGTGATCTGATCGGTTCCTCCTGCATCGGGACTCATCATTCTTATAAAATGAGTCGTATCATTCGTTTGCCAGTCAAATCTTACCTGAATTCTTCCCTGCCCTTCCGGATCGGTGTTCGAAATAACCGTTGCAATCTGTGGTTGTGCAATTGGAACTGTAAATTCAGGCTTTGGTAAAAATCCTGTATCAGATGCGATGCCTGCAAAACTTCCCGTGTAATGACCGATCGTATCAATCTCATGCGTTGTTTCCGTGATCATGATTCTTGTGAAATACGAAGTTTCATTCGTATCAGGTTTTCGCATTTCAATATCTACACTGCATCCCGGATGTAAAAAAGGAACCGTTGTAGAGCCTGAAAGATTGAATACATTCACCGCCTCACTTCCCGATGCACTTTTTTGTGAATATTCTACATCCAAATGCGTTGTTGCTTTAATTGGAGCAACCCGTAATGATGGGGTTTTATAAATCGTATCGTTATGCTGATAAGCCGTTTTTGCCAGTTCTCCCACATGTTGAATCGGGGTGGAACCTGATTTTAAAACTTCATTTTTATTGCTGTTATAACCATAGAATTGAGGCTTTGTATGAACTGCTTTTAATTCAACTTTAATGTCGTTTGCGCTACTTCCGTAGGTTAATTTGATGGGCTTATTTTGAGGCGGAAGCTTCCCGAAATGAAGGACTTCTCCGTCATAATAAAACTGTTCGCCATACGCTTCTGACATTCTAGCCAGATAATTGTAATGCGTTTCATCGTATTGGCTGCTGTAAATGATCTGGGAATAATCATTTGTATCAATCCTGATATCGAAACGGCTTTTATCTAAACCTTGTTTTATCACTTCTTCAGCAATAATTCCCATATTGACCGCCTGGTTTCCGCCAAAACTCTGAGTATGAGGCGCCCCATCCAGTAAAATAGTCGGACTGTAACCCGATAAAACGATATTTCCCAGACTCATTTTTTCCTGGCTGAAGCCTACTCCGGTGATAACGCCTACAAAAGTTCGTTCAGGGCTGTTTTCGATGTCTTTATAAGAAATTACGGCCGTTAATCTTTTGCCTAAAAATTTGTTGGCTTCTTCCAAAGTATGGGTTTGGCGGTCGCCCAAAGTATCGTGCGCTAAAGTTAGTGTAAATTCATGATGCTTCTGCGAACTCTGCGTGAGCCTGAAATGCTTGTAATATTTGATCACCTTACCTTCAATGACCAAAGATAATTTTACCAATCGGTTGATCCCGGTATGATGATTCTCTGAAATCCCTGCCGCATTCTGAGACGGTCGGAAAACGGAACCTCCGGTTTT
>NZ_JBFRGA010000166.1:0-9323 GCF_052115105.1 Chryseobacterium sp. 2TAF14 | reverse complement strand
CTACCAAAGCCGGTCATTGATAAAATCATAGTTTTTTATTGTCGTACAAAGATAAACATTTAAGTCTATAGTGAGATAAGATGAAACTTTAACGTTAATGACAAATTACTCGATTTAAAATTTATTTTAAACCATTAAAATTTTTATTAAGAAGTTTGGAATATTAAGATGAGCTTCGCTTTAAGACAATGCTTATAAAAAATCTATTTGATTTTTTCTTCATTAAACTTAACTTCCTAAATATTCTTAATAGTTAAATTCCAATTATCTTGTTTTTGTAATTTAGCAAAGTGAAAAATAAAAATTTGATTTCTGTTGTAGGACCTACCGGAATTGGAAAAACGAGATTGGCAATTGATTTGGCGAAACATTTCAGTACAGAAATAATTTCCTGCGATTCGCGCCAGTTTTTTAAGGAAATGGTTATCGGAACAGCTTCTCCATCTGCAGAAGAATTGGCAGATGCACCTCATCATTTTATAGGTAATCTTTCGGTTCAGGAATATTATTCGATCGGACAATACGAAGAAGATGCTTTAAGAAAACTCAACGGACTTTTTGAAAAATATGATACGGTCATTTTGGTTGGCGGAAGTATGATGTATGAAAAAGCGGTGATTGAAGGTCTGAATGATTTGCCGGAAGCGAATGAAGAGAATCAAGTTAAATTACAGGAAATTCTGGATAACGAAGGCATTGAAAAACTTCAGGAAATGTTGAAAGAACTCGATCCTGAATATTTTTCAGTAGTAGATTTTCACAATCACAGAAGGCTTTTACGGGCAATTGATGTGATTTGGCAAACCGATAAAAAATATTCTGAATTGATTGCTGTTTCACAAGATTCAAGAGATTTTAATGTTATCCGGATCGGGATTGAAGCTCCGAGAGAAGAATTGTACGACAGGATCAACAGGAGAGTGGATATTATGTTGGAGAAAGGTTTGCTGGACGAAGCAAAAGATTTGGAAAAATTCAGACATTTGACAGCTTTGAACACAGTTGGATATGCTGAATTGTTTAAATATTTTGATGGAGAATGGGATTTGGAATTTGCTGTTTCTGAAATCAAGAAAAACAGCCGAAGGTATGCAAAACGCCAATTGACTTGGTACAGAAAAGCAGATGATATTCATTATTTGCAATTGGGATATTCGCAGGAGGATTTTAATGGGTTGATTGGGTATATTAATGAGCAATTTTAAAAATAATTCTTTTTTAACCATTAAGATTTTAGTTAAGGAGTTTAGAATATTAAGGTGAGCTTTGCTTTTAGTATAATGCTGATTAAAAAATCTATTTGATTTTTCTTAATTAAACTTAATAACTTAAATGCACTTAATGGTTTAAAACTCTGTATTGTCATTCTGATGAAGGAAGAATCTCTGCAAATATTTTATAGATTCTTCACTCCACTTTGTTCCGTTCTGAATGACAGAGTGGATAAATGTTAGCGCTGAAGATTTAATTTTAAAACAAAAAAAAATGCGATCCCGAAAGACCGCACTTCAAACAATATAATTTAATTTACTACTTCCAACCGCCGCCTAAAGCCCGGTACAAATCTACAATACTGCTCAATCTCTGTCTTTTTACTGACGCAAGATTCAGTTCAGCCTGTAAAGAATTTCCCTGAGCTGTAATCACTTCTAAGTAATTTGCCATTCCGCCTTTGTAAAGCATTTCGGCGCTTTTAATTCCATTTTTTAAAGTTGTTACCTGTTCTGTAGCTTTTTGTTCCTGAACTTTTAAACTTTCATTAGAAACCAACGCGTCAGAAACTTCACCAACTGCATTTAAAACAGATTGACGGAATGCCAAAACGTTTTTCTCTCTCTGAATTTTCGCAACATTCAAATCTGTTTTCAACTGTCTTTTCTGGAAAATAGGCTGAGTCAATCCTCCCAAAACAGAACCAAACAATGAAGCCGGAATCTGAAACCAGTTATCAATTTTAAATGAATTGACACCGCCATTTGCTGTGATTTTCAATGAAGGATACATATTTGCCTGCGCAATTCCTACCAAAGAATTTGATTCCAATAAAACCAATTCCTGTTGACGAACATCCGGACGACGACTTACCATTGCAGCCGGAAGTCCGGCCGAAATATCCTGTGGTAAAGAAGTGTCTGACATTTCAATGGTTCTGTCAACTTTATTTGGATTTTCACCCACCAAAATACTCAACGCGTTTTCCTGAATCGCAATATTTTGTTCTAATTGAGTGATCAAAAGTTCTGTCGATTGCTTTTGAGCAGTTGCCTGCTGAACTCCCAACGAAGTGGTGTCGCCGCTTTGCCACAATTTTTCAGTAAGAGAAAGGGTATTGTTGCTTAAATCTAAATTTGATTTTGCAATCTGTAATTGTTTATCAAGCATCAATAAATTATAATACCCTTGAGCAATTGCTGCGACAACCTGTGTCTGAATTGCTTTTGTGGCTTCATAAGTCTGCAGATACTGCATTTTTGAAACTTCCTGTTGGTTTTTCATTTTCCCCCAAATATCTGCTTCCCAAGACAAATTAAATGCAGCATTATAATCTTCAACATGACTCTGACCTAAAAATAAATTCAAGCTTTGCCCATTCATGCTGTTTTTGGAAGGTTTTGAAATCTGAGCTGAAACTCCGAAACCTACATCGGGATATTGAAGATATTTTGCCTGTTTCAGTTTTTCCTGTGAAGAAGCGACTTGTTTTAAAGCAATCTGAAGATCGTAATTGTTTTTAATTCCTTTTTCGATTAAATTTTGCAATATCGGATCACTGAAAAACTGTTTCCATTCTAAGTTTGCAACGCTTGCTGTATCGGCGGTTGCCGTATATTTAAATTGCTCTGGAAGCTCAAGTTCAGGTTCTGTGTATGCCAGTTTTGGAACACAAGAAACCGCACCTAATGCAAGTCCGAAAGCGATGATTATATTTTTTATTCGTTTCATATTTTATATAAATTAAATTGATCACAAAACTTTGAGATAGAAGCAAACCGTCTTTAGTGATGATTGTGTTTATTTTGTGAAAAGATTTGTGTCATTTGTGGTTCAACAATTCTCAAAGTTTTGTCAATCATTTTTTATTAATGTGCTGTTGCCAAAAGTTCTTCTTCCAATTTTTGTCTTTGAAGTCTTTTTTGTTTTCTGCTCGGCATTTTTTCATGTAAATACTGGAAGATCACATACATCACCGGAATAATGAAAATCCCAAAGACAACTCCTGTAAACATTCCGCCAACGGTACTGATTCCGATGGAGTGATTTCCTTTTGCTGCTGCACCTTGRGTCCAAACTAGCGGTAACATACCAATAATGAAAGCAAATGAGGTCATCAAAATAGGTCTTAAACGTAATCTTGAAGCCTGAAGCGCAGATTCAATTAAAGTTTTTCCTGCTTTTCTTCGCTGAACGGCAAATTCTACAATCAGGATCGCATTTTTCGCTAACAATCCGACGAGCATAATCAATCCGACCTGAACGTAGATGTTATTGTCAATTCCAGCCAATCCTGTGAAAGCAAATACTCCGAAAATCCCTGTAGGAATCGTTAAAATAACTGCAAACGGAAGAATGTAACTTTCGTACTGAGCTGCTAATAAGAAATACACGAACAAAATACTCAGCATAAATACAAAAGCAGTTTGCCCACCGGTTTTTATTTCTTCACGGGTAATTCCGGTCCATTCGTAACCATAACCTCTTGGAAGCGATTTTTGAGCAACTTCTTCCACCGCTTTAATGGCGTCTCCGGTACTATAACCAGGTTTTGGAGTTCCGTTGATGGTTACGGCGTTGAATAGGTTGTTTCTTGAAACCGTTTCAGGTCCGAAAGTTCTTTTTAATGTTACCAAAGTTTTTACAGGAACCATTTCGCCCGATTTATTTTTAACATAAATTCCTTCCATTGAATTCGCATCGGTTCTGTAAGGAATATCAGCCTGAGCCATTACTCTGTAATATTTCCCGAATCTGTTGAAATCTGAAACGAAACTACTTCCGTAATAAATCTGCATGGTTTGCATCAATTCTGTAATAGAAACTCCCAACTGATTGGCTTTGTCGGTATCCACATCAATGGTATATTGAGGATTTCCGGCTGCATAAGTTGTGAATGCAAAAGCAATTTCCGGACGTTTCATCAATTCTCCGATAAAAGCCTGAGTCGTTGTTCCCAATTGTTCAAAAGAACCGTTTGTTTTATCCTGCAACATAAATTCAAAACCTGAAACGTTACCAAAACCCTGTACGGTAGGGAAGTTGAAGAAAAATGCATTGGCATCTTTCACCTGTGCTACTTTTCCTGTTAATGCTGCTGCAATCTGATCCGGATCTTTCATTTCGCCACGGTCTTCATAATCTTTAAGCTTAATAAAACCTGCAGAATAAGGAGAAGCATTGGCGTTACTGATGAAGTTCATTCCATCGGCTACCCAAAGGTGATTTTTTGCTTTTTCACCGTTGATGATTTTATCAATCTGCTCAGTTGCTCTGTGGGTTCTGTCTAATGAACTTCCCGGTGGTGTATTTACAGCATACAAAACAAATCCCTGATCTTCTGTAGGAATAAATCCTGTCGGAGCTTTATTGATTAAGAAAACACTTGCTGCTGTAATTACGGCTAAACCTCCCACCGCAAGCCATTTATTTTTAATTAAAAACTTAAGGCTGTAAATGTATTTTTTGGTCATGTTGTTGAAGCTTTTGTTGAAAGCGTTGAAAAACCTTGCTCCAAAACCTTTTTTCTGACCGTGTTCCCCATGTTCTCCTTGAGGATCATTTAATAATAAAGCACATAAAGCAGGACTTAATGTTAATGCATTAATTGCTGAAATTAGAATTGCAATTACCAAAGTGAAAGCAAACTGTCTGTAGAAAACTCCTGCAGGACCTTGCATAAAACCAACCGGAATAAATACCGCACACATCACCAATGTTATGGAAATAATCGCTCCCGAAATTTCGCTCATCGAATTTGTAGTAGCTTGTTCAACCGGCATTCCTGTCTGTTCCATCTTAGAATGGACGGCTTCAACGACGACAATTGCATCATCCACCACAATACCGATGGCTAAAACTAATGCAAATAATGTCAACATATTAATGCTGAAACCAAATAATTGAAGGAAGAAAAACGTACCGACAATTGCTACCGGAACGGCAATCGCAGGAATTAATGTAGATCTGAAATCCTGAAGGAAAATAAATACTACAATAAATACCAGAATGAATGCAATCACCAAAGTTTCTACAACCTGATGAATTGATGCATCCAAAAAGTCTTTAGAATTGTACATGATGATCGGCTCAACTCCTTTTGGAAGGGTAGTTTTAAACTGATCAACCTGTTTTTCAATTTCAGTTAAAATTTCGTTTGCGTTTGAACCTGCAGTTTGCAGAATGGCAAAACCGGCAACCGGTTTTCCATCAACTCTGTTCGCTGCGGTGTATGTGTAAGAACCAAATTCTACTCTTGCAACATCTTTTAATCTTAAAAATGAACCGTCACTGTTTGATTTGATGGCAATGTTTTCGTAGTCTTCGTTTTTGTTTAATTTACCTTTATACTTTAGAATATATTCGTACGTTTCTTTACTTCCCTGTCCCAAACGTCCCGGAGCAGCTTCAAGATTGTGATCTTTTACCGCATTCAAAACTTCCTGTGGAGAAAGATTGTTGGTTGCTAATCTATCGGGTTTCAGCCAAAGTCTCATCGAATAATCTCTTGTACCGAAAACCTGAGCCTGAGCAACTCCCGGAATACGCTGGATTTGCGGGATTACATTAATTTTTAAATAATTTTGTAAGAAAAGTTCATCGTATTGTTTCGGATCATCACTTGAAAGTCCCATAAACATAATCATACTGTTCTGAACTTTCTGCGTGGAAATTCCCGCCTGTACAACTTCCTGCGGAAGCTGGCTCATTGCTTTTGAAACACGGTTTTGAACATTTACCGCTGCATCATCAGGATCTGAACCTTGCTTGAAAAATACACTCAAGGTCATTGATCCGTCGTTACTTGAGTTTGAGGTCATGTATGTCATGTTCTCAACACCGTTCACAGCTTCCTCAATCGGAACAGCAACGGAACGGGCAACAACCTCCGCATTCGCACCCGGATAAAATGCCGTCACCTGAACACTTGGTGGTGCAATATCGGGAAACAAGGTAATCGGAAGATTGAAAACCGACATTGCTCCCAATAGTAACAATATAATGGAGATAACCGTAGAAAGTACCGGTCTATCTATGAATTTTTTTAACATAAAGTTTATTTTTTAATGTTGTTTAAACTATGCTCTTACCACAAATCGAAAATTCGACGAAGTAAAAGACACAATAGTTTTTAAACACATTAGTCACATTAAGTTTAATTATTGCTTTTAAAAAGAACATATTAGTTTGAAAATCTTTGATTTTCGTTTTTGTGAACTTTTAAGATTTTAGCATTTTACCTTTTCAAACAGAAAAATCTTTTGTGACTTTTGTGGTTAAAATTTAAACGATTTTTACAACGGTCTTGCTTTCAAAAGACTGTCAGAAGAAATCGTTTTTGGGTGAATTGCAACGCCATCTTTTAATGCTCCAATTCCGGTGTAAACGATTTTTTCACCTGCAGCAAGTCCTTCAGAAATAAAGTAATAACTGTCTGTTTTTCCGGAAATTGTTATGGGCTTGCTGGTTACTTTTTTATCCTTTCCAACAATATATACATAAGTTTTATCCTGTATTTCAAATGTTGATTCCTGCGGAATGACAAGCGTGTTAGCGAATAATTGCGGCATACGAACTCGGCCTGTATTTCCTGTTCTCAACGCTCCGTTTGCATTTGGGAAAACGGCACGAACGCTGATTGCACCTGTAGTTTTGTCAAACTGTCCGTCAACGATGCTCATTTTCCCTTTCTCAGGATAGGTGCTGTTATCAGCAATCACCAAATCTACCATCGGCATATTTTTCAGTTTTTCGTTTAAAGTTTCTCCCGGATATTTTTTCTGGAAACCGATAAAATCAAGTTCGCTTAAAGAGAAATACGCATAAATTTCGCTGATGTCTGATAATAAAGTCAATGGATTGGCGTCTGTTCTCGAAATCAGACTTCCTTTTTTGTAAGGAATTCTTCCAATATAACCGCTTACAGGGGCGGTAATTGTTGTAAATCCTACATTAATTTTAGCTCCGCCAACTGAAGCTCTTGCTTGAGAAGCTGCGGCTACTGCGGCTGCATAATTGGCTTTTGCAGTTCTCAACTGTACTTCAGAAACTACTTTTGCAGATACAAGAGGTTCCAGTCTGTCAACCTCAACTTTCGCTTTTTGGATATTGGCGTTGGCCACCTGTAAATTGGCATTTGCCATATTCATTTGCTCTCCGTAAGCTCTGGAATCTATTTTAAATAAAGGTTGTCCGGCTCTTACATAAGCGCCTTCTTCGACATAAATTTTATCTAAATATCCGTCAACCTGCGATCTTATTTCCACATTGTTTTTTCCTTCCAATGCAGTCGGGAATTCCTGATAAACAGTTGCCGGAGATGTAGTAACGGTATAAACTGGCAATTCGGGAGCGGGTGGAGCAGCATTAGTACCTTCTGCCGCTTTCGTGCAATTTTGTAAAAGAATGATACTCGATATAAGTACGATTAATTTTGCTTTTGCAGTTGTTTTCATTTTAAGTTTTATTTTTTTAATGRAGTGTTAATCTAGATAATGTTGTTTTTTAATTAATAGTGTTATATTTTCTAACAGTGTTAATGAGTAGCTAAAAAAATAACGAATTTTAATTGCTTTAGTTACTGTGTCATTTCCATGAGTATAATTTAAAATTAGATTTAGATTAGATTTGTTTTGGGTGTTATTTTTCTTATCAGTGTTAATGAGAAGTAAAAAAAATTGCAAGAAATAGGGTAAAAAAATCGTATTTCATTTTTAAAGTCTTTTTGTTTTAATTTAAATTATATTAATTGTTTCGTGTTACTTTTCCTAACAGTGTTAATTTTTAGTTCAAAAAAAATTTACAAAGATTTAATAAAAGCCGAAACTGTTTCGTCTAAAGTGGTTTTATTCATCATTGAAGGAATATCATCATTTCTCATCATCATAATCGAAATCAATCCGTGAACTGCAGAAAACAACGCGTGAGAAGAGTGACAAGCGCTGTCTTCATTTGATCCTTTTTTCTTGATGATTTCATAAGTACAGTCGAAAATCATATCTTGAAAAGATGAAAATTCTTCTTTCATTAAACCTTTTCCGCTGCACTGCATTCCCAAACCGAACATCAGTTGGTAATATTCTTTATTTTTAAAAGCGAAATTCCAGTAAGCATCTACAATTGCTGTCAACTGATCTTCTGGAGTTTCGTGTTTTTTCTGAGCCTTCAGCAATTCTATCTGCAGGCAATGAAATCCGTTGATAGAAATTTCATATAAAATCGCTTCTTTATTTTCAAAATGATCATAAACAACAGGAGCGCTGTATTCAATTGCATCAGCTATCTTACGAATAGAAAGCGATGCCCAGCCGTCAGTTTTAGCCAAAGTGAATGCAGCCTGCAAAATATTTGCACGGATAGATTCTTTTTCCCTTTGACGACGTTCATGTAAACCCATGATTTTATTTACTAACAGTGTTAGCAAAACTACAAACTTTTAAATACATCTTCCAAACAAATTTTTAAATTTAATTTTAATGAAAAGACTTTGGCGAACTATTATAAACTGCTGAACTCAGAAAGAATGGGAGCTGGAAGAGAAAATTGTAATATTATTGTAAAAATAGATAGGTTACATAGTTTAACTCGATTGATTGATTTTTTCAAAAAAAACTGCTTAAACTTCCATCATCCATCTTCGAGCGTTTCTCTTAGATAAGAAAAGAAATCTTTATCTTTGTGAACAAATAAAAAAGATATGAATACTCCCTCAAATATGTTGGCTTTAGGTACAAAAGCACCGTTTTTTGAACTTCCGAATCCTTCAAAAAGCAATGAAATTCAGTCATTAGATGATTTGAAAGGTGAAAAAGGTACATTGGTGATCTTTATGTGCAATCATTGTCCGTTTGTACTTCATGTTATCGATAAACTGACTGAGCTGTACGAAGATTATAATGAAGCGGGGATTGAGTTTATTGCGATTAATTCTAACGACGTAGAGAAATATCCAGCAGATTCTCCTGAAAAAATGATTGAGTTCCAAATCGAAAGAAAATTTGATTTTCCTTATTTATATGATGAAAGCCAGGCAATTGCAAAAGCTTACGATGCAGCTTGTACACCTGATTTCTTTTTCTTTGATGATAAATTAGACCTTGTTTACAGAGGTC
>NZ_JBFRGA010000165.1:0-6361 GCF_052115105.1 Chryseobacterium sp. 2TAF14 | reverse complement strand
AAGTAGAAGTGATGATATCTACTCTACCCATTACTTCGTTGGCTTCGTGAGTTCCACGACCTGTTTTACCGATGAAACCAGTTGCGTGAGAATCGTCTACCATTACCAAAGCATCGTATTTATCGGCAAGATCACAAACTCCTTTTAGGTCTGCAACAATTCCGTCCATTGAGAAAACTCCGTCTGTAACGATGATTTTAAATCTGTGATTTTTTTCGGAAGCAGCAATTAACTGAGCCTCCAAATCTGCCATATTGTTGTTTTTGTAACGGTATCTTACTGCTTTACAAAGACGAACTCCGTCAATAATTGACGCGTGATTCAGCTCATCTGAAATAATTGCATCTTCTTCTGTAAACAAAGGTTCGAAAACTCCACCGTTTGCATCAAAACATGCTGCATAAAGAATCGTGTCTTCAAGACCTAAAAACTCAGCAATTTTTTGCTCTAATTGCTTGTGAATATCCTGAGTTCCGCAGATAAAACGTACCGAAGACATTCCGTAACCGTGAGATGCGATCATTTCCTGAGACGCTTTCATTACTTCAGGATGGTTTGATAATCCCAAATAATTATTGGCACAGAAGTTTAAAAGCTTTTTCCCATTGGCTTCTATCTCTGCACTTTGCTGAGAAGTGATGATTCTTTCTCTTTTGTAAAGACCATCGTTTTCAATATTTTCAAGTTCGTTCTGTAGATTTTCAAGATACTTTCCGGAGATCATTATAATTAAATTTTAGTTGCGCTAATTTAAGAAAAAAGGCATTAAGGATAATTCTTTTTTAAATCTTCAAAAAAAAGGTTGTCAAAAAAATGACAACCTTGTAACATAATAGTTTAGTATTTTATTTTTTGATAATCTTTTTAGTTTCTGTTATCCCGTCTTCATATTGTACAGTTAACAGATAAGTTCCTTTAGTAAAGCTTTTAATATTCAACTTAGAATCTTTGGTTTTAAGAATTGTTTTACCAGATAAATCGTTGATTGTAACAAAGGATATTTTTTTATCGGAAGTAACATTTACAATATCATATACCGGATTAGGATATACTTTTAAGTCAGATTTAACAGCTGTTTCTTTGGTTCCTAAAGTTGCAGAACTCATAGCATTCATAGTTATATCATCTACAGCACTTATTAATGTATCTCCTCCGGTAAATATATCTATTTCAGAGATATCCTTATTTGCTGTCGAAGTATACGGACCATAAACTGTTCCATTTACAGATACAGATGTTTGACCGTTAGCATAATTGTAAGATAACGAAATATTATACCAAGTATTATCCGTTAAAGTCATCAAAGTATTTCCTGCGGTAGAGTTTTCATTATAATAAAATAATTCTTTAGTATCATGTGAATACTGAATAGTAGCTAGATTAAAATAATCACTTCCATCTGCATATAATTGAAGTGAAGTAGCACCTAATCCTGATCCGGAATAGAAATTATACTTTAACTCTAAGATATTATTCCCGGACGTTCTGGTTGCCCATCCATTGGTAACGTCTTTAAGAATCCACATATTCGTTGTAGTAGTTCTCGGAAAATGTAGAGATTTGCCGTAAGTAGCAGCATTAATTTCTGCTATTTTAACCTGAGCTGATGATCCTCCATCTCTTGCCCAGCCTCCTTGTGTACCTAAATTTCCTGTAGTGTAACTATTAAAGTTGTCATTAAGAATCACCTGAGAAAATGCTATACCAAATATTGGTAATGTTAATAATAAAAATAGTTTTTTTTTCATGTTTTAATATATTTATAATACACAAATATATTAATAAAACATAAAATATCAAAAAAAATCAAATAATATTCAATAAAAATTATAATTAATTAAAATATAATCATTTTTTTATTATTTTTTTTACAAATTCACAATCATAAAGTTTTATCTTTATAATATACAGTCCAGAAACAAGAAATGAAACATCAATTCGTTTTCCATTTGAGATACCATTTTCCTGAAAAATATTTATAAGACTTCCTTTTGCGTCGAATATAGCAATAGAATGAATTTTATCGGTGGTTTCAATATTTAATATTTCTGCTGTCGGGTTAGGATAGATTTTTACCTCTTCTCTTTTCCTTACCTCATCAGTAGAAAGTACGGAAAGATTGTTGATCTGTATATTATCTACTTTGAAACCTATCCCGTAATCATCATAAACAAAATCAATAGCCTGAACGTTTTTATTAACTCCTAAAGCACCCGAATAAATTTGAGTTCCGTTTACAAAATACTGCAAAGTGTTATCAGATTTTTTAATAACAACCTTCAAATTGTACCATTGATTTGGAGTTAAAACCGGACCGTTAACAAATCCCGAATCTGTTCTGAAACTCAATGTTCCCGTCAGATAATCAATCTGAAAAGAAGCTGTAAAATCTGAGATTAATGCATTGTTATAGATTGCAATTTCATAGGAAGAAGAATTGAGCCCTGCAAAATTATAATCAAAAGAAATTTCAACATCATTGCTGGTTATAAGACTTGTAATGTTTTTTTCAATTCCGCAAAGATCTTGTACAAACCCATTACTAATCATGTTAAAAGATCTTGTTCCATCTGTCGGATTTGAACTGACTACTTGCGCATTTGTTACGGGAAGACCACCCCAAACCGTCCAACCTTGCTGGCCACCCAAATTTCCTACTACATATCCTTCTGAAGCTTCAAAAGAGATTTTTTGTAACTGCGCTTTAAAAAAAAACGCTCCAAATAACAGAAATGTCACTAAAGTAAATATATTTTTCATAACAGAAAATTATTTAACAAATAATGAGTCAACATGTTATTAGTGTTTAAAGAGTGCAAAAGTGATACCTTATTTTCAATAATTCAAATATTTATTGACAGTTGTATTTAATATTCAATATTTTCTAAGCACCATAATTGTATTATCAATGTTTTCCAAACATTTTTCCGAAATTTATTTCACAATATAAAGAAACAAGAAAACAGAATTTTCTTTAATTGCTGCAAAATTATAATCCTTACATAAAAAAAGCTTTCACGAATGAAAGCTTTAAGATTACAAAACAATTTTTATTGTCTCTGTTTTTTGTCTGTTTTTTTATAAACGATTCCCTGTAAAGATTTGATACGAGCAGTACATTCATCGGAAACAAGTATCATTACAAGATTTTCCCCTATAATTTCATACTTGTATTTACCTTTTGTTCCTGCATTGCAAGGCGTTCCACCAGAGCTTTTTACAATATTAATTTCGCCGTTGCTCAAGGTGTAATTCATCGTTTCAATGACTCTATTTCCGAGTAGCACATCAATTTTGTCTTTTGAAAATTTAAGATCAATCTCGGTTTCCTGAGGGATTTTTGCAATTCCGGTCCATTTTGAATCTAATAAAGGATTATCGGATTTTTTAGAATCGCACGAAATGAGATTCCAGATTAAAAACATTACTAAAAAAGTTTTGAAAAAGAATAAATTTGTTTTCATAGAGTATGATTTTTTTGTTTACAATCAAATATACACTGAAAATCAATACAATAATCTTTTTTTTATTCTTTTACAAATTTTAAGTTTGAATTTAAAATTTTTATAAAGTAAACTCCCTTCTCTAAAGTAGAAACCTGAATATTCTTATCTGTTTTTCCTTTTTTCACCAATCTTCCGTCTGTTGTATAAATTTCATAGCCGGTTTCTTTTTTTAACCCGGAAACAAATAAATCATCCTTTACAGGATTAGGATAAATGCTAAACTCTTCAGCCTTGAAATCTGTAGTATTTAAGCTATTATCCTGAGAAACGGTCGAGTTTTTCTCCAACATTTGATATTCATAATTAAACTGTACACTTGCAATCGGGAAAGCCACTGTTTCTGTAAAATACTGGTTATTCGAGGTATTATTCAAAGCAAAAAAAGCAGTTTGACCACCAGTTCCGCTCACTTTTATTGGCAAAGGCATTTCAAAAAAGCTGACCGATGAATGACTTTGAGTTTGTGAGGCTTTAAAAGTAACCTGATTCCCCACTTGTTTCCATCTGATGTCATAGGTAGGATAACCCTGTCCGTAAATCCAGTCGTTAAAAAATTCTGTAAAATCTTTTCCTGTCGAAGTTAGCAAAGAAGCATTCAAATCAGCTGTTCTTGCATAGCTGTATGCCAGATTCGGTCTTGCATGATACTCTTTTAATGCCTGATAAAACGCTGTGTCTCCCAAAATCCACTTGATCATTCTTACCACATAACCGCCCTTTGAATAGGACAATCTCCCGCTAAAAATAGCGTTGATATTTCCTAAATTACTGTCTGCAACATACACGCTGCCACCAATAGCACTCGTAATAAAATTTTTCTCACCTAAAAGATAATTAAGAAAATCTGCATTGCTCATTAATAATTTTTCGTAGGCAACATGCTCTCCAAAAGTAGCAAAACCTTCATTCAGCCAAATGTCATTCCATGCTCCGCAGGTTACTTTATCACCAAACCATTGATGCGCCAATTCGTGAGCGATCAATTGTTTGCTCCACGATCCCATTGAAGACATTGTTTGATGTTCCATTCCACCACCGGCCTGAAATTCCATGTGACCATACTTTTCATTACGGAAAGGATAAGGTCCAAAAAAAGTTTCAAAAGTATTCATTACAGTTTTCGTCCATTCGATATTTGCCATGCTTGTAACATCTGCATTTGTAGACGGATAAATATAATTTACAAATGGAAAAGGCGGGTTGCCCATCGTATCGTTTAGTTTTATAAAATTCGTAATCGAAAGTGCGATCAGATAAGCCGCAGTCGGATATTGTGTTCTCCAGAAAGTACGCTTCTGACCGTTTCCTAAAGTTGTTTCAGACATCAGCTTGCCATTCGCAGCTACATTGTATTGAGACGGAGTTGTAACTTTTATATCAAATCTTTCAATTTTATCATTTAAGCTTTGCTTTGTGGGAAACCAGTCCTGTGCTCCGTAAGGTTCATTTAAGGTTGAAAGAATTGCGCTACCGCCCTGAAAACCATTAAAAAAAGAATTATTAGAGGTATCGGGAGCTCCATTATAATGAATGGTAAGAGAATCTAAAACATTGGCAGCCAAAGAAGTTGCAAAATTAATTTTCAGCTCTTTAGTAGAAAGCTGTTGGAAAGTAAGGTTCTGACCGTGATAGCTTACCTGAGAAACTGTGAGATTATTATTAAGATCAAAATAAATATTATTCAACACCTGAGTCGGCTTGAAATGAGAAGTTACCGATCCTGAAATATTGTAAACTGCCGGATCTATGGCTACATCCATTCTCTGATACTGCAGGTCATAATTTAAAGTATTCGGATTGGTATTTCCTATCGCCATTTTGGCTGCATAAGATTGCAATTCTTTCTTTAATAAACCTTTTTTTTCAGCATTCTCATTTTGGTTTTGAGCCGATAAAGTATGAATAGCAAAGGTCATTAAACATAGAATATAAAATTTTCTCATTGTCAGATAATTAGGGATTAAAGATAAAAAAAACCTTTCAATCAAAGATTAAAAGGTTTCTATATAAAATTAATATTTTTTTAAAGATCCAGAGCAGGTTGCAAAATCTTTTCCATTTTACTTTTCACCTGACTTACCGAGCCTGCATAATTGTTTACCATCAATGAGAAAACTAAAGTTCTTCCTGAATTGGTTTTTAAATATCCCGCTAAAGTTTTCACTTTATTTAAAGTTCCTGTTTTTGCAAAAACCTGTCCGTTTCCTTCTCCTAAAAACATACTTTTAAGCGTTCCGGATTGACCGCCAATCGGCAAAGAATTGAAATAGGTTTTATAAAATTTCTCATCCATTAAAGAAGTTAAAAACTTCACCTGAGAAATTGGCGTTACATGATTGCTTCTGGATAAACCGCTTCCATCCATATAATTTAAACCTTCCAGATCAAAATCAATTTCTTTCAGATGATTATTAACCACCATTCTTCCAGATTCTGAAGTCTGATCACCCATTTTCTGGAAACCTACCGTTTTTAATAACGCTTCCGCTAAAGAGTTATCACTTCTCTGGTTAGTATAATAAATAATATCGCCTAAAGTTGGAGATTTATATGCTGCAATCATTTTTCTGATTTCCGGAGATGCATCGGTCATTTTAGGAACAACTTTTCCGGTAACCGCGATACCGCTTTTTACCAGATTTGCTCTAAACGAGTTAGCAAGAAAAGCCGGAGCATCAGGCAATTTTGTAGTTAAAGTTCCGTTTCCGTCATATTTTTCGGCATACACTATTTTATTCACATAAGGCGAAACATAGAAAAACTTTTTATCTGCCGCAGGATTCATTGATTTCTTTACAATAAGTCTCTCATTTGCAGGATTAATCTCTTTTGTAGTACCTACAGGAAGATAGTAG
>NZ_JBFRGA010000164.1:0-8851 GCF_052115105.1 Chryseobacterium sp. 2TAF14 | reverse complement strand
ACCTTAACCTTAACCTTAACCTTAACCTTAACCTTAACCTTAACCTTAACCTTAACCTTAACCTTAACCTTAACCTTAACCTTAACCTTAACCTTAACCTTAACCTTAACCTTAACCTTAACCTTAGCCTTAGCCTATTTCAATCCCCTTGTTTTTGTCTGCAAAGTATAAACTGATTTTGAGGCGGTAATAAACAAAACATCATTATTTTCTCCTCCGAAAGTTACATTTCCGGTCCAGTCTTCAGGGATTTTGATGTGATGTACTTTTTCACCTTTCGCATTAAAAATGGTAACACCATCTCCCGTAATGTAAAGATTACCATCTTTGTCAAGCGTCATTCCGTCTGAACCCATTTCGCAGAAAAGCTTCTTTTCAGAAAGTTTTCCGTCACCCAGAATATCATAAACATAGGTTTTTCCGGCATCAATATCTGAAACATACAGCTTTTTCGACTTTGTATTTCCAATGATTCCGTTTGGTTGCACAAAGGTTTCCAGCTTTGAAATTTTGCCGTCTTTGTGTCTGTAATACAGATTTTTTTCAGGAATTTCTACTTTAAAATTTTGCCAGTAATCTCTTTTATATAAAGGATCTGTGAAATAAATCCCACCATTTCCATCGAGCCAGAGATCGTTTGGTCCGTTTAATCTTTTTCCGTTGAAACCTTTAGACAAGACTTCAATCGATTTATCTTTACCGATTTTCCATATTTCTCCTTCATTGTCTGAACAGGTTATCAGATTATCGTTTTCATCGAAATACGTTCCGTTGGCTCTTCCAGTTTTATCTGAAAACAAAGAGATTTTATCGTTTTTCCAGTCCCAGAAATAAATTTTATCATTAGGCTGATCCGTAAAATAAACATTCCCTGTTTTGTCTGTTGCAGGACCTTCTGTAAATGAAAATTGATCTGATATTAATTTTGGTTCGGTGTTTTCAAACATTGCTTTATGATTTGTTGATTTGCAACTGAGAAATGCCAAAACCAAACCAACAAGACCTACATTCAATATATTTTTCATTTCTATAAAATTAAGGCTCACAATTTACGATTTGTAAAAGCTTTAACAATTTTATAATGATAATTATTTATTTAAATTCAGAACAAAATACGCCTAAACTGCATATTTTATAACGTCTGTTTGTACTGAAGCTCAAAAAATATTTATCTTTGAATTCAGGATTTTTATAATGAAGACAAATTTACCCGACAAACTGTATTATTCGATAGGAGAAGTTGCGAAAGCATTCGACGTAAACGCTTCATTGATACGATATTGGGAACGGGAATTCCCCATTATCAAACCTAAAAAAAACAAAAAAGGAAACCGTTATTTCACTCCTGAAGATATCAAAAACCTTAAAATCATTTATCATTTGGTAAAAGAAAAAGGTTATACGCTTGACGGAGCCAGAATTGCGTTAACCACCAACTCAAAAATCTCTGAAACGGTAACATTAATCGACCGTTTAGAATTTGTAAAAGCAGAATTGCTGAAGCTTAAAGATTCTTTAGTAGAAAAAGATTCAGAATAAATCCAGTTCAAATGATTAAAGTAAAACACCGAAAACATTTAAAAACTCTTGCAGGAATTGCCTTATTTCTTATCATCATAGGAATTGTTTTTAATGTGAATACCTACTTAATGGCTGCTTTGATCGGAATTTTTGTAGTGTCTATTGCTCAAATTTTTATTCACAAAAAATAAAAATTCTTTTTTCATTAGAATTATTCTCCTATCAAGATATTCACATTTTTTATGTAACAATATTTTTCTTTTCATTAAGTTTTGAATTAAAATAATTCTTAACTTTATTTTCAATTACAATTTTGAGATATTTGTTTTTAGAAATCATCACGATTGCTTTATCTCACCAAATAAAAACGCAAAATAAAAAATGAAAAAAAATTATTATCGGCAAATGGCATTTTTAGCAATGCTTTTACTTACTCTTCTTGGATTTCAAAAATATTCTGAAAAACCTGACGAAGCTTTTCCAAAAGTTACATTCATTTCAGAAAGTTTACCTCTGGAATCGCTGTCTGAATTTGATCCCAATGATTTAGATGAAAAACAATGGCAAAAACTTGGGTTCTCTGAAAAGCAAACTGCAACCATCTTAAACTACAAGAAAATTGTAGGTGGAAAATTCCTGTCAAAAGAACAATTCAGGAAATGCTATGCGATTTCAGGAGAAAAATATTCTCAACTTGAAGGTTTTATTTTGCTTCCAGAAACGAATATTGAAGCAAAAGGAAATTCTGATTTTAATATTTACAATAAGAAATCTTTAAATATTACAAAAAAATTCAATCCCGATCAGCTTTCTCAAAACGATTGGGAAAATATGGGATTTTCTGAAAAACAGGCTGCAGCAATTTTAAAATATAAAAATTATTTGGGCGGAAGTTTTGTAAGCAAAGAAAAGTGGCTTAACGCTTCCACAATGGCAAAAAATTCTGATGAGAAAAAACCTGAATTTAAACAGGAAAAAACTGATTTTTCAAAAATAGATATGAATTCTATTACGTTTAAACAGCTTTTAGAATTTGGTTTAGATGAAAAAAGTGCAGGTTCGATGATTGGTTTCAGGAAGAAACTAGGCGGTTTTATGACAAAGGAACAGATCCTGGAAACTTATAATATTGATAAGGAATTGGTACAAAAACTATTAAGTATTGCCACACTCGACAATTCAAAAGTTGAACGATATACTTTGGTAAATGCACCTGAAGAATGGCTGAAAAATCATCCGTATTTCAAATATTCTGCAGATAAAATTATTTACTACCGAATCAGTAATCCCGATGACAGAAAGATTTGGAAATTCTTAAAAACCAAGCCTGAATATGAGGCGAGAATGAGGCTTTATTTGAAGTAGTTATTAGTTATTTAGTTATTTAGTTATTTAGTTACAAAATTACTGATTAACTGAAATACTAATCAACTCAAACCAACTATAAATTCCGGAGACAAAGAAACTACTCCTTCCGTTAAACTTTCAGGATGTGTTGTGAATCCTTTTAATTTTGAGGTTTTTCCTTTTAAAACTAAGTCCATTAGCTGTTTATCAGAAAGTTTTTTACCGAAAATTTCAAACGAAACTTTAAAGCCGCAATTTTTAAAATCGGAACATCCGACTGCAGTTTTCCCTTTCATCAGATTATGCGATTTGCATTTTGGGCATTGTGTTTCTTCCCAAGACTGTAATTCTTTTTTTACAGCTGGTTCTCGTTTTTTCTTTTCTTTAATTTCTTCCTTTTCTTCATGTAAAGTGAAGACTTTTACTTTCCCGTCAACTACTTTCTTGGTTAATTCGGTCACCATTTGTATTAATTCATCTTTAAATTGATTGGCTTCGTATTCACCGCTTTCGATTTTTCGAAGTTTTAATTCCCACTCACCTGTTAATTCAGGGCTTTTCAGCAATTCATCTTCGATCGTATCGATTAATTGAATTCCGGTTTGGGTAGCAATGAGATTCTTTCTTTTCTTCTCAATATATTTTCGCTTGAAAAGCGTTTCTATAATATTTGCACGGGTTGAAGGTCTTCCGATTCCGTTGTTTTTCAACATTTCACGAAGTTCTTCATCATCTACCTGTTTTCCGGCGGTTTCCATCGCTCGAAGCAATGTTGCCTCGGTGTAGGGTTTTGGTGGCGAAGTCTTTCCCTGATGAATCATCGGTTCGTGCGGTCCGGTTTCTCCTACTTTAAATTCAGGAATTGTCTGTTCTTCTTCCTTATCTTTTTCTTTATCAGTCGGCTCTTCTTTAGCATCTTTTGCATAAACAGCTCTCCAACCCGGTTCGAGAATCTGTCTTCCGCTTGTTTTAAAAGGAATGGTCCCAACCTGAGCTTCAACCAAAGTATTTGAAATTTTACATTCAGGATAAAAAACAGCGATAAAACGCTTCGCAATTAAATCATAAATGAGTTTTTCTTCTCTTGTCAAGTTTTGAGAAGGCGGAATTTCGGTTGGAATAATTGCATGGTGATCGGTCACTTTTGCATCATCAAATACGGCTTTCGATTTGGGAATCGGCTCTTCAAGTAAAGGCGAGATTAAATCTTTATAAATAACCATACTTTGAAGAATTCCTCCGATTTTCGGATACAAACTTTCCGATAGATACGTCGTATCAACACGCGGATAAGTGACGTGCTTTTTCTCGTAAAGACTCTGAATATATTTTAAAGTGCTGTCTGCAGAATACCCAAACTTCTTATTCGCTTCCACCTGAAGTCCCGTCAAATCAAACAATCTTGGATTTTTTTCTTTTCCTTCTTTTATTTCAAATGAAAGAATTTCAAAAAGATTAAGCTTTAAATATTCTAATCCTTTTTCAGCTCTGTCTAAAGTTTTCAGACGGTCAATCGCAGCATTGAAAATTACATCACGGTATTTTGTTTTCAATTCCCAATATTCTTCCATCGTGAAAGCATCAATTTCTTTCTGTCGCTGAACCAACATCGCCAAAGTCGGAGTTTGCACTCTTCCAATGGATAAAACCGCTTTGTTTCCGCCAAATTTTTTGGTAAAAAGTCGTGTAGCATTGATTCCCAATAACCAGTCTCCTATTGCTCTTGCATTTCCTGCGAGATAAAGATTTTTGTAATCTTCGGCTGGTTTTAATTTTTCAAAACCTTCTTTAATGGCTTCTTCCGTCAACGATGAAATCCACAAACGCTGTACAGGTTTGTCGCATTTTGCTTTCTGCAAAACCCATCTTTGAATAAGCTCTCCTTCTTGTCCAGCATCCCCGCAATTGATAACCTCATCACATTCGGCTACCAATTTTTCGATTACTTTAAACTGATTTTCAACGCCTTTGTTCGGAATTAATTTGATTCCAAAACTTTGAGGAATAATCGGCAGTAAAAACAAATTCCAGGATTTGTATTGCGGACCGTAATCGTGAGGTTCTTTGAGGGTGCAAAGATGCCCGAAAGTCCATGTCACGCAATAGCCGTTTCCTTCCATATAGCCTTGCTTAGGCATGGTTGCGCCCAATACTTTGGCAATATCTCTGGCAACGCTGGGTTTTTCGGCAATACAAAGTTTCATGAATAGTCGGGATTATTGGGAGGGTTGCAAAAGTCGGGAATTTTTTTGACTTTCCCAATTTAGTTATTATTAAAACCGATCAACAAATTAATATTGTCATTCTTTCGAAGGAAAAAATCGGAACAGTAAAAAAGAGATTATTCACTACACTTCATTTCGTTTAGAATAACATTCTAAAAAAATGTCCGAATTTTTTCGAACGTTTAAAAAGTGAATGACAAGTGATACTATTTAATCTATATTTCCAAAATATTGAATCGCTCCAACATCTGAAACATGCATTGTTTCTTCATTCAGAACATATTCTACATTCTGAGAATTTTCCAAAAAAGAATGACTGTACAAAGCATAAGAAGGTTGCTCGGCAAAACCATTTTTCAACATTTGATGAGCTTCTACAATGGGTTTTCCATAAAGTTTTCTGAAACTTCCAATGTTGTATTGTGAAAATTTTCCGTAGTGAACAATAAATTTTAATGATAATTCAATGGTCGTATTCAACATTTCGCTTAATTCCTGAATTTTCATATTGAAAGCATTTCTCATTTTTTTCAGCATTCCGGAAATCTTTTTATAAGAAGGTTGGTTGTCATAACGATAAAATAAGATCGCATCGCCCTCAATTTCAGAAATATTAAAATACTGATTGTTTACATCAATCAARATAGAAAGTAGTTGTTTTACAATATATTCGCCGGTATAAAGTTTTGTATTGAACACAAATTCAGTAAATCCACTGAAATCAGGAATTAGAATAATTCCGCTGTTGATGTTTGTATTCTCCATATTTTTTGGTTTAAGAACCTTTATTTTTTAGACGGAGAAAACTTTATTTTACTTTAATTTTTTTTGATTAATTTAAACTTCGATAATCAGTTCTTTATTATAACCGTTATACTTTTCGGTAATGTAACCGTGTGGGTTACAGATAATTTCGGTCTTCCCAATTTTATATCTTGTTGGAGTGTGAATATGACCGTGAATCCAGTAAAGAGGTTGATGCTCTAAAATAAATTCTTCAAGATTGGAAGCATACGCCGAAGTAACCGGATCTTTTTTAAAATGTTCAGGAACCGATTCTAAGCTTGGCGCATGATGCGTAACGACAATATTTTTCATACCATTTGAATTTTTCAGGCTTTCTTTCAGCCAATGCTTTGAAAACTGATGAATCTTAAAGATATCAATACTTCGCATTTTTGAATAGAAAGGATCTCTTCTGATCATTTTATAATCATTCATCTGGGTCTGACAAAGACTTCCATAAGCCATCGGACTTCCAAATAACGAAAAATCCGTCCACAAAGTTGTACCATGAAATCTGACATCTTCAATATCCACAAAAGAATTTTCCAAAACAGATACATTGGAATTTTCTGCAGATTCTAAAATCTTATTTAAAGTTTTGGGATAAGAACCTTTATAATATTCATGGTTTCCTAAGACATAAATGACAGGTTTATAGGGAATTTTATTTTTAATCCACTCAATTCCTTTTGTTCCTAAATTAATATCTCCTGCCAATACAACAACATCAGCATGATCAAAAGACAAATCGCTGAACCCAAATTCCTGATGTAAATCGCTGATGATTTGAATTTTCATAAACCTAAAATAAGATTATTCTTTCAGAAAACAATCTCAAGAACAAACATGATTAAAATCAGCACTACTAAAACAAAATATAAAACACTGATTTAAAACAACTTAAAATATCACTCAAAATTAAAAATCAAAAAGTCTACTTTTTTAGTGGACTAATAAAAATATATGTTCTATATTTGCAACCATATTTAAGTATGGAAATGGAGATGAAATCAAAATCCAACAACAATTTTATGACGAAGATAAACATCAGACCTTTGATGATGTATTGCTGTATGCATTTGTATAGGAATTTTTGTGGCTGACCTTACTTTTATTATGACATATTTTTAAAGGTTCTACCACGTTGTAGAGCCTTTTTTTATTAAAAATTACAGAGAAAAAATGATAGAGATAAAGAATATTTCAAAAACTTTTTATCAAAAAAAACAAAACTTTAAAGCTTTAGATAATATCAATTTAATGATTGAAAAAGGAGATATTGTCGGAATTATCGGGTTTTCGGGAGCCGGAAAAAGTACTTTAATCCGGACCATTAATTTATTGGAAAGACCTGATGAAGGACAAATTATTATTAACGGAAAAGATTTTACAAAATTAAATTCAAAGCAATTAGCTGCCGAAAGAAAAAAAATCGGGATGATTTTTCAGCATTTTAACCTGCTTTCGTCAAGAACGGTTTTTGAAAACATTGCGCTTCCATTAGAATTAGACAATTTAAGTAAAGGTAAAATTCGGGATAAAGTAAATGAACTCTTAAAAATCGTAGGTCTTGAAGATAAAGCCCACGATTATCCGAAAAGTCTTTCAGGCGGACAAAAACAAAGAGTTGCGATTGCAAGAGCTTTGGCCAATGATCCTTATCTTCTGCTTTGTGATGAAGCGACAAGCGCTCTAGATCCGGCAACAACGCAATCTATTTTAGAATTATTAAAGGATATTAATCATCGATTAGGAATTACCATTTTGCTGATTACCCATGAAATGGAAGTCATTAAAACCATTTGCAATCACGTTGCCGTTATCAATAAGGGACAATTAATATCAAAAGGAACTTTAAGTGAAATTATTTCCAACAAAAAAGATCCTATCATCAAACAATTTTTAAACTCAGATGTTATGACTATACCGCAAGAACTCAACAAAAAACTACAGAAAGAGCCACAAGAAGGCTTATTTCCATTAGTTGAAATCGAGCTGAACGAAAATATCAGCGTAGAAAAACTGTTGTCTGTAATCTACGATCAATATAAAATTCCTTACAAACTTCTGAAAGCTGATGTAGAATATTTGGGAGATTCCAATTTCGGAAAACTTCTTCTACAGCTACAGGGAGAGACGGATGAAAACCAGAAAGCAATTTATTATTTTAATCAGAACAATATTCAAAATACGGTAAAAGGATATGCTTAGTGATACGGTAATTTCGCTTCTGTCAAAAGGAATTTGGGAAACAGTTTACATGACTTTTGTTTCAGGATTTTTCGGATTTGTTTTAGGTCTTCCGGTTGGAATCCTGCTTTTTATTACTAAAAAGGGACAGCTTTTAGAAAACACAATTTACAACAGAATTTTGTCTGTCTTGGTTAATATTTTCAGGTCAATTCCTTTCATTATTTTGATTGTCTGGATGATTCCTTTCACAAGATCTTTGGTAGGAACTTCCATCGGAATGAACGCTGCGTTAGTTCCTTTAAGCATTGGCGCAGCTCCTTTTATAGCAAGATTGGTTGAAAACAGTTTGCTGGAAATTCCAAACGGATTAATTGAAACCGCAAGAGCTTTAGGCGCAACTCCGCTCCAGATCATTAAAAAAGTTTTACTTCCTGAAGCTTTGCCTTCGCTTATCAATAATGCAACGATTACTTTAATCACTCTTGTCGGATATTCAGCAATGGGCGGCGCTGTCGGAGCCGGCGGATTGGGACAAATTGGTTACCAATACGGATATATCGGTTATGATGCCGTGATTATGAATCTGGTTCTCGGATTATTGGTCGCTTTGGTTTTTATCATACAGTTTTCCGGAGACCGATTGGCAAAACGGTTTGATCATCGATGATTTAGGTGGAGTATTTGAGAGTAGGAAATTTTAAACTGTTTTTGAGAAATGAAAATTTATAATTATGCTAATTCATTCTTGATGATAACTAAACAAACACCCAGCTTCCAAC
>NZ_JBFRGA010000163.1:0-9189 GCF_052115105.1 Chryseobacterium sp. 2TAF14 | reverse complement strand
CTTTCGGCAAATCCAGATTAGAATCGACAGAAGAGATCCAGTAAAGTTTGTTCAGCATTTTATTTTCTCCTACAACATGGAAGATGATGAAATTTTCTTTCTCAATTTTAGAAACAGTTCCGTTGATTATTAATTCAGGTTTATCATTTTCACTTGTAGAATCGTCATCAACATTAACCATCTCAACAAAAATATCTGGGCACTCTTCCAGCAACCATTTAGCAATTATTTCACCTGCTTCTGATGTCTGCTCATTAATAACATCAATATTAAAATCTCTCTTCACTTCTTTAGCATAGGGCTGTACAGATTTTATCATACATAAGCCCAACTGCGTCTCTCTATTTTTAAGATTTGGTTTATCTGCTTTTGCTTTAGCAAAACATTCACAAGTAGCTTTAGCAATTTTACTCGTATATTCTTGTGAAAAAGCAGCAGTAGAAAATACCAAACCCAATAAAATAAGTATATTTTTCATCATTAAAATTAAATTTCTCAAAGATAAGAGAAAAATTAAAATCTTACTCTTTTTTTTATATTTGTAAAAAAGAAAAAATGCGCAAACCTCCTGTTCATAAAAGTTTTCTGAATGCTTTCCGGGGTATTTTTTTCATGCTTAAAACTGAAAGAAATTTTCAGCTGGAAGTTTTTGCCTTGCTTATCAATATTTTTTTGATTTTTTATTTAAAGCTTTCAAATATCGATACAATTCTTATTTTGATAGTTTCTTTTGGGGTTTTAGCTACCGAAATTTTTAATACTGCCATCGAAAAAGTTTGCGACATTATTCAGCCAGAATTTGATAAAAGAATTGGTTTTATAAAAGATATTTCTGCGGGAGCAGTTACTTTAATCGCAATACTTTCAGTAATTGTAGGAGTTACTGTGTACTGGAAATACATCTTTGGCTAAACCGTCATTGCGAAGAGCGAAGCGACGATGCAATCTTTTTTAAATAAATTCACACCACAAATTCCCGCAGACTGTTCAGATTCCAACAGACATTTGTGTCATTCGTGAAAAATTAATTTGTGTTATTTGTGTTTAAAAAATCAATTTAAAATCAGCATAATATTTTGATGTGATTCTATAATTTCTATTAAAATTTCAAATAAAGTCTGCCCTTTTCCGGCAATCAGCTCATCAAGTTTTTGCTGAATTAATTTCACATTAAAAACTTTCCCTTGTCTGATTTTGTTTTCATAAAATTCTTTAGTTAGATCAAAACCCAAAACCTCTTTTGATCTTTCTGAATTCACCCAGATAATTTCACCTTCAAATCCATACAGAATATCATCAAAACCATCCAAAGTCCCGACTTTCCAATCTTCATCTTTTAGAAAAAGCTGAGAAACCTCTTCATAAAAACCTTCTAAATTTGAAAAATGACTGCCATTAATGACAGTCATTTCTTTATTTGAATTATCGTTATTCATTTTTAATCTACTTGAAGTATTCCACTCCATTTTTAAAAATATTGTGGTAATTCGCAGTCGGAATATTCTTCATCAACCCTTCCGCAAAACGTTCCGGGTGTCCCATTCTACCGAATATTTTTCCACATGGACTCGTAATTCCTTCAATTCCGAACAATGAATTATTTGGGTTAAACGGCATTCCATGAGCAATATTTCCTTCTAAATCTAAATATTGAGTTGCGATCTGACCATTTTCATATAACTTCTGAATTTCCGCTTCCGAAGCCATAAAACGACCTTCACCGTGAGAAATCGGAATGGTGTAAACCTGATCTTTCATTCCCTTCAACCAAGGCGATTCATCATTCAATACTTTTACATTCACCATTTGGGAAATATGTCTTCTGATTGCATTATGGGCCAAAGTCGGAGAATTTTCATCTAAGTCTTTAATTCTTCCGTAAGGTAACAATCCAGATTTTACCAATGCCTGGAAACCGTTACAGATCCCTACAATCATTCCGTCTCTGTCAAGCAATTCATGAACGGCATTTCTCATCTTTTCATTCTTCAAAACATTCACGATAAACTTAGCAGAACCATCCGGTTCATCACCCGCAGAAAACCCTCCTGAGAATGCCAAAATTTGAGACTGTTTAATTTCTTCAACCCATGCATCGATGCTTTCATCAAGCAACTGATGATTGATATTTTTCAATGGTAAACTGTTGACTATTGCGCCTTCTTTTGCAAAAGCATTCAGTGTGTCATACTCACAGTTTGTCCCTGGAAACACAGGTGCAAAAACTCTTGGCTGAGCGATGCCATGTTTTTTAATAATGATATTTCTTGGATTGATTGAGTTTAATTTCTCATCAATTTCAACTGTAATTTTTTCTTTTTCAACCGTTGGAAAAAGATTTTCAAACGTATTTGTATTTGCTTCAAGTAATTTTTCGATTTTAAAATTCAAATTACTGATTTTCAAAATATTTGAATTTTCAACTTCACCAATTAATTGAAGATCCAGAGAACTTAATTCTTCAGTGGATTCAACGATGAAACTTCCAATGTTTTTAGCTAATAAAACACTCTCATCAGCAATATTTATTTCAGTTCCCAATCTGTTTCCGAAACTCATTTTTGCTAATGCAACTGCAACTCCACCTTCTTTGATCGTCTTCACAGAAACGATTTTTCCGACTTTAATATTCTCGAAAATGAATTCGTAAACTGCTTTCAATTTATCGTAATTTGGAAGGCCGTTTTCCTGCGAAATATGATTAAAGAAGTACAGTTTATTTCCTGCCTGTTTAAATTCCGGAGAGATCGTAAGCTCCCAAAAGTGAAGCCAAAGGTTTCCCCCATTTTTCAGAATTCTGACCCAATTTTTCAAAATATTCTTGAAAACTAAATCTGATATTCTTGTAATCGCCACCCATCGCAACGATCTTTGCAACACTTTCTACAACGGCGTAAGAAGCTCCCAATAGTGAGTTTTGCTTTGAAATTTCGGCATCGAAACCCCAACTTGCTAAAGAAACTGTTTCGATATTTTTTGCTCCGATAATTGGCAATGTTTGAACACTTCCTTCCATCAAAGTTTGCTGATATTTTCCACCTAAAGGCATCGCAACCGTAGTAGCACCAATCGATGAATCGAACATTTCCAACAAACCTTTTTGAGAAGCAACATTTTTATCGCTTAATATTTTTAAGAAATTCTCTTCGTTAAAAGTCTGTGCTTCTTCTTTCAATTCATTAAGATGTGTAATCTTAACTTTTTGGCTTTTAGAACAACCGTTTGTATCCAAAAACTCTCTTGATAGGTCAACAATCTTATCACCTTTCCAGAACATCTGCATTCTTCCTGAATTTGTTACTTTTGCAACTTCAACAGCCACAATGTTTTCAGCTTCACAGAATTTAATGAACTGTTCTTTATCTTTTGGTTCAACCACAACCGCCATTCTTTCCTGAGATTCAGAAATAGCAAGCTCAGTTCCGTTCAGACCTTCATATTTTAATGGTAAAACATCAAGATTAACTTCCAAAGAATCAGCAATTTCACCGATCGCTACAGAAACACCTCCGGCTCCGAAGTCATTTGATTTTTTAATCAATCTCGTTACTTCAGGATTTCTGAATAATCTCTGGATTTTACGTTCTTCAACGGCATTACCTTTCTGAACTTCAGAACTCATCGTGTGAATCGAAGTTTCGTCTTGTTCTTTTGAACTTCCGCTCGCTCCACCAACGCCGTCACGACCAGTTGCCCCACCCAAAATGATGATAGAATCACCAGCCTCAGGCTTTTCACGTCTTACCCAGTCTACAGGAACCGCTCCGGCAACGAAACCAACTTCCATTCTTTTTGCTTTGTAGCCTTCATCGTAGATTTCGGAAACCATTGTAGTCGCCAAACCGATTTGGTTACCGTAAGATGAATATCCGTTTGCAGCCTGTTTCGTGATTGTTTTTTGAGGTAATTTACCTAGCAAAGTCTGATCAACAGGCTCTAAAACATCAGCAGCACCCGTCAATCTCATTGCCTGAAAAACGAAAGAACGACCAGACAAAGGATCTCTAATCGCTCCACCCAAACAAGTTGAAGCCCCACCAAAAGGTTCAATTTCTGTCGGGTGATTGTGTGTCTCATTTTTAAATAATAAATACCAAGGTTCTTTTTTACCGTCGTATTCAGCTTCAATTTGAATGGTACAAGCGTTGATTTCGTCAGAAACCACCAAGTTTTCCAATTGACCTGTTTTATGGAAATATCTTCCGCAAACTGTCGCCAGATCCATTAAAGAAATTGGTTTCAATTCGCGTCCTAAGAATTTTCTTTTTTCGATGTAATCATTGAAAATCGTTTCCAATGTATGTTTAAACTGTCCTTCAAATTCGATATTCGATAATTCTGTTTCGAATGTTGTGTGGCGACAGTGGTCGCTCCAATACGTGTCTAAAACTTTAAGTTCAGTTTCTGTAGGATTTCTTTGTTCAGTTTTAAAATATTCCTGAATGAATTTCAAATCATCCAGACCTAATGCAAAACCATGATTGTTATAAAAGCTATTTAGTTCTTCAGTATTCCAGTTAATAAAGTTATCGTGAATCAAAACCTTTGACGGTGTTTCTTCCGCAGGAATATCTAAAATGGTTAAATCTTTTTCCTGAGATTCTACTTTATTGATTAAAAGGTCTTTGATTTTAACTAAATCGGCATCATTGATGCCATTTATTTCGATTAACTTTCCGCTTCTTACTTTAGATTGCTCATTTTCAGTCAATAAAGCGATACATTGTTGCGCAGAATCTGCACGTTGGTCGAACTGTCCGGGTAAAAATTCCATTGCAAAATAAATTCCTTTTGCCGGATTTTCTTCATGCAAAATATCAGTAACCGGATCAACGAAAGTGCTGTTAACTACCTTTTCGAATTCACCGTCATTTAATCCAAAAATATCGTAAACGTTGTATACCTTTACGCTTTGGATCGATGGAACCACCGCTTTTACTTCATCAAAAATTTTTGGACTTTCAACATCGAAAATTCCTCTTTTTTCTACGAAAATTCTTTTGTTCATTTTTATAGATATAAGATTTTAGACATCAGAAGTCAGACTTAAAATTCTAAAATCATTTTATTAGATATATTTTTATAACAAAAAATGCAGCCAAAAAGACTGCATAAAATTATACTTTAAGATCAGCCTCCAATCCTATTAAATCCTGATTAGCGTCAATGATCGGCTGAACTTCATTGGCAATGAATTCTTCCGTCTGAATTGGTGCAAAACCAATAAAGTTTTTAGGATCAAGAACTTCTTTTAATTTTGATTTATCAAGCTTTAAAGAGTCATCATTTAAGATTCTTTCGATAAGGTCGTTTTCTTTACCTTCTTCTTTCACTTTTTTGGAAGCTTCCATCGAATGAACTCTGATTACTTCGTGAATTTCCTGACGGTCACCACCGGCTTTCACTTCTTCCATAATGATATATTCTGTCGCCATGAAAGGAAGTTCTTCCATAATATGTTTGTTGATTCTGTTCGGATACACCACAATTCCATTCATAATGTTGTTCCAGATCAACAAGATTCCATCAACCGCTAAAAATGCCTGTGGAATTGTCAATCTCTTGTTTGCAGAGTCATCCAAAGTTCTTTCAAACCATTGTGTTGAAGCTACCATTGCAGAACTTGTCGTTAAAGACATCACATATTTTGCCAATGCTCCGATTCTTTCGCTTCTCATTGGATTACGCTTGTAAGCCATTGCAGATGAACCGATTTGGTTTTTCTCGAATGGTTCTTCAATTTCCTTAAGATTTTGAAGAAGACGTAAATCATTTGTAAATTTATGTGCAGATTGCGCGATATTTCCCAATAAAGCCACTACTCTTGCATCGATTTTTCTGTCGTAAGTTTGTCCGGAAACTCCGAAAACTTTTTCGAAACCGAATCTTTTTGACAATTCTTTATCTAAATGCTTAACTTTAGAATAATCTCCGTTGAAAAGTTCTAAGAAACTTGCAGCAGTTCCTGTTGTTCCTTTTACTCCTCTGAAACGTAAAGTTTCTAAGAAAAAATCAAGCTCTTCGATGTCAAGAACTAAACTTTGTAACCAAAGTGTCGCTCTTTTTCCAACAGTCGTTAACTGAGCCGGTTGGAAATGCGTAAATCCTAAAGTCGGTAAATCTTTATACTGAATCGCAAAATCAGAAAGATTTTTCATTACGTTAACCAACTTTTTCTTTAAAATTAAAAGTCCGTCACGGATCTGAATTAAATCTGTATTATCTCCTACAAAAGCCGAAGTTGCTCCCAAGTGAATAATTCCTTTTGCAGAAGGCGCCACATCACCATAAGCGTGAACGTGAGCCATCACATCATGACGGAATTTTTTCTCATAAGCTGCAGCTGCATCATAATCAATATTTTCTGCATTGGCTTTCAGCTCAGCGATTTGCTCGTCTGTAATTTCAAGACCTAAGTCTTTTTCGATTTCAGCAAGGGCGATCCAAAGCTTTCTCCAGTTCTGGAATTTATTGTTGTGAGAAAAGTTAAACAACATTTCTTCGCTTGAATAGCGTTCTTCCAAAGGATTTTTGTAGGAATTCATTCTTTTCTTTTACTTTTTTTAGATATGCAAAAGTAAGGTTTTTCAGTGAGAGATAAAAATCGTAAAGAGGGTTTTGAATTTTGTTTAAATTAAAGCTGATGGAGCTAATTTAATTTTGATCTTAATTCAAATAAATCCCGAAAAACCAAGTCCAAACAATTAAAATAATCTGCATCGGGATTCTTTCTTTGTAAAGATAACTCATTCCGGGACCTGAATAATCTGCTTTAAAAAGATTGACTTTCTTTCTTGATGAATCGATATTGGCAATAAATATGATGACAAAAAATAGGATCAATAAAATTGAAGTCAGCTCACGAATTGAAGGAATCATCAAACCAATTGCAGCGGCAATTTCTATTAATCCTGTAAAATAAACCCAAAACATTTTTGCAGGAATAAAATCAGGAATCATTAAAGCCATACCTTTTTGAAATTTAAAATGGGCAAAGCCTGTAAATAGCATAAAAACAGCCATTCCAAGATTGCCTGAGAAAAGAAAATTCCAGTCTCCCTGAAAGATTTTTGTTCCGATTAAAGCTAAAATAAATGTGATGAATAAGATCGTAAGTAATTTCATGATATTTGTTTTAATTCCTACAGATTTTCGCAGATGACTGAGGATATTTTTTTAAAATTAAATAAAAAAAGAGGTTTTTTGTAAAAACCTCCTGATATATAGTATTCGACTCTTATTATTTTGATTCAGCAAGATCTTTCACAATCTGCAAACCTTTTGTAAAACCTTCGTCCATGTGATCTTTCCATTCGCTTTCGGCCTGTACTTCTGCCTGAAGTTTTACCGTTCCATCATCAAGCGAAATCAGGAAATATTTTTCAAAAGAACCGTTCCACTCCATCACTTCCTTGCTTTGGGTATCTTCGTTTCCTTCTTTATCTACCATTCCCAAATGTTTAAAAATGATCTGATCGGGTTTTTCAAGACTGTCGATGGTAGAAACCATTCCTTCACCTTCCGAGTTTGTGAAATAGGTTTTCCCGCCAACTTTCCAATCCGATTTCATTACTGAAGCTGATTTGGGATTGAAAAATTTCGTCCATTCACTGTAAGTTTGGGGATTCCATAAAACCTCCCATATTTTTTCTTTTGGAGCATCAATAATGATGTCGTATGATAAATTTTCCATAATAATGATTTTTGAAATAGTTGATCGTTTTTGATTGTCGGTTGACAGTTTAAATTTAATTATTTAAAACTAAGTGATTTAAAGCTGATTTTCTGCAAGATTCTTTACATTCTGAAGTGCTGCGGGAAACTTTTCTTCAAAAAAATCTTTAAATTCGGATGAAGATTTAATGATGGCTTTCAATAGTGTTCCGTCTTCTTTTTCTTCCAGAATATAAGATTCTGTTGCGTCACCCCAATCTTGCGGAGTTTCTACGCCATCGTAGATTTCTCCCAAATGCAGGAAAGTCATTTCTTTATTGGGATCATTCTTTAAAACCCGACTGTACATTCCGTTATTATTGGGATCAAAAAATTTAATGATGCTGCCTTCATCCCAGGTTCCAACATAAAATGAGCCTTTTGTGAACGCGGAAGTCCATTGTCTGTAATGCATGTCGTCCCAAAGAACGGTCCATACTTTTTCGGGGCCTGCATCGATTTTTATTTCGAATTCTAAAATTTCCATAATTCTATTTTTAGGTTTAGGTTTAATGAAAATTATGCTTCTACAAAATCTTCGCCATTGCCTAAAATTTTAAGAAACATATGCCTCCTCTAAATCTTTAATTATAATTTTCTGCATCTTCATCATTGCCTGTACTACTTTCTGAGCTTTTACCTGATCAGAATCGCTCATCAGTTCGATCAGTCTTTTAGGTACAATTTGCCAGCTCATTCCGAATTTATCTTTAAGCCAGCCGCACATGCTTTCTCTGCCTCCATTTGCAGTAAGAGAATTCCAGAGATGATCTGTTTCTTCCTGATTTTCTGTCATAATAACCATCGAAATTCCTTCATTAAAATCAAATTGATGATCATAAGAATTATCCATACAAAAAAGAGAATAGCCGTTGATTTCGAAATGGGCATGCTGCACATTTTCCGGAACTTCATGATTTTCATCGCCCACTCCGTCTCCGTATTTCAGAACGTTTCCTATTTTTGAGTTTGGGAAAACGTCAGTGTACAGCTTCATTGCTTCCATTGCTTTGCCGTTATTTTCGTGAATAAACATCAAGGTCGGAATAATTTTCTGGTCTTCTTGTTTTTCGCCCAAATACAATTGCCACGTTACACCAAATTTATCTCGAACCCAACCATATTTTTTACTCCACGGATAAGAATCTAATGCCATCAAAGCGATGCCGCCTTCTTCCAACAGATCCCAATATTTCTGAACTTCTTCCTCAGTTTGGCACATTACCATAAACGAAACGGAAGCATTTTTTTTAAAATGAGGACCGCCATTTAAAAGCATTAATTTTTGCCCGAAAAGTTCAATATTTAAAACCATTGGCGTATCTGCTGTAATTTTTCCTCCAAAAATTTCACAGTAAAATTCGGCTGATTGTTTTGCATCACCGTCGTACCAAAGACACGGGAAAATATTGTTATTCATAGTTTTGAATTTCAAAAAATAAGTTTGATTTAATTTTAACTGATCCAATATAAACT